>CAMNMO010000056.1 GCA_946544695.1 uncultured Ruminococcus sp.
TTGTTCTATTATTACTTTGCGTGCCACACTCGCCATTCTACCCCACCCGCCATATATCCCGCTGTCCTGACCCACTCCCCGCCATATATCCCGCCGACCCCACTCCCGCCATGCATTATTATTCAAAATGGGGGCACAGCCCCCATACCCCAAACATCAGCTTTGCTGATGTTGCGCTCCGACTTCTGTGCCTGTTGCAGCTTAAAGCTTTTTTGCACCCTTCGGTCGTTCCTCCCTGCGGGCACAAAAAAACTTTAAAGGCACAGAAGATCTCGCTGTTTGCCATACTTATCCGTCTTTGCTGCCGACCCAGCCGCTCTCTTTCTCAATAATTAAACGATTTAACTCTATTTGTACAATAACACAACGAAAACGTTTGATAAACTTGGATTTTAGCAACAATGCTTAAAATCCTCTGTAAATAATTACCGTATAGACAAATTTCCTTAATATTCCCGCCTGAATTAGTATAAAATCTGCCCTGCTGGAAACAATATTTTCTGCAACAGGACATTTTTTGTATACATTTATTTTCTTGCACGACACACCTGTCTTTACCTACGAAAATTTTCGTTATCCACAAGGAGGAAACCATGAAAGATCTCACAGAAAAAACAGGCATCACCAAAGAACACTACAAGCAGATGTACACAGCTGCCGACCGTGGCAGCAAGTGGTACAAAAACCTGCCGTCTGCTTTTATCATCGGGGGACTCATCTGCCTGGCGGGGCAGCTGCTGGCGGCGGTTTACGGACGTTTGGGGCTTTCTGCCGATACAGGTGCGGCGGCTGTTTCCATGACACTGATATTCATTTCGGTGCTGCTGACAGGTCTGGGGCTTTACGAAAAGATAGCAAAGCATGCGGGGGCGGGCACCCTTGTGCCCATAACGGGCTTTGCGAACTCGGTCTGCGCACCCGCAATGGAATTTCGCACAGAGGGTCTTATCACGGGCATCGGCGCTAAAATTTTTGTCATCTGCGGACCTGTCATTCTGTACGGCACGCTGGCAAGCGTCATTTACGGTGCGCTTTACTATCTGTTTCTCGGCTGACCCTGCACAGCCTTCAGACTTCCCCCTGCATGAAAGGGGGAAGTTTTTTTATGCGAAGTCCGCACGCAGAACACCCGCCGTGCATTTCTTTGAAAAAGCAGATAGACCGCCTTGCTGCAATCGGATAAAGTGGCTACGGAAATCAATTTTGACAAAACACAGCTGTATTTTTGTGTATTCCCCCCGCCGTAAGGCAAATGCGTGAACGCATGGGGGAATACACTCAACACCATATTTTACAGCCGTAATGCATGTTCAAACCTTTGTATTATGCAAAAATTGATCTCCGTGTAAAGTGGCGTTGCCCGATTGACATATCTGCAAGCAGATGGTATAATATAAGATGAATAAAAGTATGTGCGGGGCGGCTTGATGCGCAGTCGGTGCCGACCGCAGAAATATCTCAGCGAAGGCGGTATGTGCAATGGACAAGGTCAGGAAGCATATAATATTTCACGGTATGGTGCAGGGCGTGGGCTTTCGCTATACCGCTTACTATGCCGCACAGCGCTGCGGTGTGACGGGCTGGGTCAGGAACCTGCCTGATGACACTGTTGAAGCTGAGGTAGAAGGCACCCGTGAGGATATCGACATGATGATACAGGATATCAGGCGGGGAAGATTTATTCAGATAGACTACATGGATACGAAAGATATCCCCGCCGAGGGCAGCCGTGAATTCCGTATAAGGTAAGGCAGCAATGCGTGGAAAACGGGATATCAAGCGGCAGGGGTCATTTTACCGTAACTGATGTCAGGCGGGTGAATGGCGGTATGCCGTTTACTATATTATTACAGACTATTATTACAGACTTACCGTGCACAACACAGCTGCGGGGTCTTATGAAAGGGAGCAGGCGAACTTATGAAAAAGATCAACATCAACAAACTCAACAGCAAGGTGGCTGAGCAGGGCGCTTTTATTGAGGAAAGCAATGCGAAGTACGAGAAGAAGCTGCGCCGTGCCGCCGAAAGGATAGCAGATGAACACCGTGAACGTCCCATCATACTGCTTGCAGGTCCGTCAGGTTCGGGCAAGACCACTTCAGCACTGAAGATAGACAACATGCTCGATGATATGGGCGTGCACACCCACACCATATCTATGGATGACTATTTTCTGCCAAAGGGTTGCTTTGAACACATATTAAATGAGGACGGCACACCCGATTATGAATCGCCCATGCGTATAGATATCAACAAGCTCAACGAGCACATGGAAAAGATATCACGCTGCGAAGAGGTGATGATACCTAAATTCAATTTTGCCGAGCAGTCAAGCTCTGACGGTTTCCTGTTCAAGCGTGGCAAAGATGATATCATCGTGTTTGAGGGCATACATGCGCTCAATCCGCAGGTGACAGGCGGTGCGGGGGACTTTGCAAGGTGCATGTACGTCAGTGTGCGCACCCGTATCGAGCTTAATGACGGCACGCTCGTGCACCCCTCGATGATAAGGCTTATGCGCAGGCTGATACGTGATGAACGTTCCCGTGGCAGGGGACCCGAGGAGACTTTTGATATGTTCAAAAATGTTTCCCGTGGTGAGGAGAGGTATATACTGCCTTACAAGTACCGTGCCGAGGTGGATAAGGAGTTCTCGCTCGATACATACATAGCTTATGAGCCCGCAGCATACAAGCCGCTGCTGCTTGACAAGATGAGGGCTGTCAGCAGAACTTACAAGGATTTTGATAAGTATGCGAGCATACTCAGTCTGCTTGAGGAGGTAGACCCCATCGACACCGACCTTATCGGTGATGACAGCCTTGTCAGGGAATTCCTCGGCGGCAGCAGGTACACAGACTGACAGCGCTTGTCGGCAACAGACTTATATATTCTGCATGCCTTTCCTCTGCCGCAAGCGGGGGAAAGGCTGAATGCGAACTATCCTACGTGCGGCAAAGCTTTGCGTTCAAGCGGGATAGTCATAAAATAAAAAGAAGGTACGCTACGATGATAACAAAGCTTCTTTCAAGAGAAGAATGCGCAGAGTGCAGGCTTTGCTGCAGCTTTGACAGCTATGATCTCTGGGAGACACCCGTAATAACACAGCAGTGTCATGACCGTATCCTCGGTGAGTTCAAGCCCGACCAGGATTTCCTTGACCTTGATGACCACTATCTGCTGAAAATGCAGCAGGAGCCTGATATCGACCTGTATTACTGCTCGCTGCTCGACCATGACAAGGGCTGCATAATGGGCACCGAAAAGCCCTTTGACTGCCGTATATGGCCTTTACGTGTGATGGACCTGCACGGCATGCTTGTGATAGTGCTCTCGCCTGTCTGCCCGACTGTGCAGAAAAGACCGCTTTGCGATATACAGGCGGTGGCTAAGGAACTTGCACCCGAGATCTTCGCTTATGCCAAAGCGCACCCTTATGCCGTCAAAAAATATGTCAGAGGCTACCCCATAATGCTTACGGAGGATAAATGATATGACCGAGATAGATGTTGCATGCCCTATATGCGGCGATATAAACCGTGTTGACAGCGGTATACCGTCTGCCTACTGCCAGAGCTGCGGTGCGGCGTTCGCTGTGCCTGTGATGCCCCCCGAACCCGAACAGCCCCGTAATGACCTTCCGCCCTTCACGGTGCGTGCAGGCGTGCTTGAACGCTACAACGGCAATGACCCCGTAGTCACAGTGCCCGCAGGCATAACTGCCATCGGCGGACAGGCTTTCAGGGAATGCAGCGGCGTGCACCGTGTGATACTGCCCGAGGGCGTCACTGAGATACAGGGCGCAGGCGACGGTATGTGGGGCGCATTTTTCGGCTGTGCTTCACTGGAGAGCGTCGAACTGCCGAAGTCGCTCACACGCATCGGTCCGAACGCTTTCAACAGCTGCAAAATGCTTTCGGGCATTATCATACCCGATGCTGTCAGCCTGATAGGTGCGGGCGCATTCAGCGGCTGTACCGAACTTGCATCTGTAAAACTGCCAAAAAGCCTGCGTGAACTTTCAAACGATATCTTCAAGGGCTGCGTCATGCTGACAGAGATACGTCTCAACGGAAATATCAAGACCATAGGCGACTATGCCTTTGCGGACTGCCATGCCCTGCGTGCGCTGACTATCCCCCCGGGGGTCAAGACGATAGGTGCTTATGCTTTCTCGGGCTGCTTCGGCTTATCCGAACTTCTGCTGCCGGGCACGGTGGTGTCGGTGGGGGCTTCGGCTTTTGCAGAATGCAGAAATCTTTCGGTAATAACAGTTCCCGCTTCCATCGAGGTATTTGAGAACGACGGTGCAGGTGTGCGTACCTTTGCGGGCTGCAGCCAGCTGAGAAAAGTCAATATGGGCAAGCTGCCCGTGAATTTCATGGACGTTTTCGCCACCACGCCGTGGCTTGAGGAATATCTTATCAAAAACGGTCTATGCCGTCACTGCGGCGGACATTTCAAGGGCGTGTTCAAAAAGACCTGTGAGGTCTGCGGTCTGCAAAAGGATTACTGATGGATATTTATAAAGAACTTTCGGCGCTTGCCGATGAGAAATACCGCAGCTTTCAGTCTGCACTGATACCCGATGTGGATACAAAACTTTTTCTCGGGGTGCGCACCCCTGCGATCCGCAAGATGGCTAAACAGCTTATAAAATGCGGTGAAGCAGATGCTTTCATGGCGGCGCTGCCCCACAGGTATTTCGACGGATATCAGCTGCATGCACTTATCATAAGTCAGCTGAAAGACTATGACAGGGCGCTGGCGGAGACCGAGCGTTTTCTGCCCTTTGTGAACAACTGGGCGACCTGCGATCAGCTGCGTCCCGCTGCATTCAAAGGCAGGCAGGAGGAACTGCTGCCCCATATCAGGCGTTGGCTGGACGACGGCAGATGCTACGTTGTGCGCTTTGGCATGGAGATGCTTATGCTGCACTATCTGGGGGACTGCTTTGATGAAAAGTACCTTGCATGGGTGAGTGATGCCGTAAGCGATGGATACTATGTCAGGATGATGCAGGCATGGTTCTTTGCGGAAGCGCTGGCGCTGCAATACGAAGCTTCGCTGCCCTTTATCGTGGGGCGCAGACTTTCTCCGTGGGTACACAACAAGGCGATACAGAAAGCCTGTGAAAGCCTGAAGATACCCGATGACCGCAAGGCTGTGCTTTCCGCCATGAAGCTAAAAATAACCAAATGACTGCCCGCTGCCGCTTTGAAATTTCTGCAAAGCACACATTGACAAGCGGGCGCATTTATGTTAAAATAAATACGTTAAATAAAATAAGACAAAGGCAAGGACGCTGTAATTTTAATGATTACGGCGTCTTTGTCTTTTTTTGGAGGTGAGGGGTATGTCAGCCCCCATAAATGTACTGCTTGTTGAGAGCGATAACGTGAAACTGAAAAGATATGCGTCGATGTCACTGTGGAAGGAACTGGGTTTCAGGGTGGCGGTGACTGCAAGTTCGACCATCGAAGCGCTTGCCGCCATCGAAAAAGGGGAGTGCAGCCTGCTGGTCACGGTCAGCCGCCCGCCAGAGGTCAATGCCCGCATGCTGCTGGATAATTCGGGCGGAATGACAGCCATAGTCATCGTGCCGAGAACAGAGGGTGAAAGCATAGGCAGGTATTTTGCACTGGGCGCCTGCGATGTCATAGCCGAACCGCCCTCACGCACAAGGCTGCGTCAGGCACTTATGAAAGCCCACCGCAGGCTGGTAAGCAGCCACCCGGGGGAAGAATACCGCCGTGCCGCAGAAAGGGCTTTTGCAGCACTCAATGTTTCAGACGCCCTGTTTGCCCAAAAGCTGCGTGCCCTCATCGACCGCAGCGAGGGCGAAGCTGTCACAACAGGTGCGGCAGCTGAATATTTCAGCTTTAACCGTGACTATTTCGGCAAGCTGTTCAAGCAGGAAACGGGCATGACCTTCAACAGCTTCTATAACGGCTTCCGCATGGAGTACGCAAAGGAACTTCTCAGCGCAGGCACGCTGCGTGTGCGTGAGGTCAGCGAGATACTGGGCTTTTCTTCGGTAGACCACTTCACCGTGCTTTTCAGGCGGCAGACGGGTGTGACGCCCTCGGGCTACCGCAGGCGGTGATGGACGCTGCAAGCCGATGCCATAAAAAACATCATCGGGTCTGTCAAGCGGCAGACCCGATGTTTTTTCAGATGATAAATTTTTTCGCCTTGTTTACAATACTCCGATCGTTCTCGTAAGCCAGCACCTGACCGCAGCGGTCTATCTCCACCCAGCGTATCTCGGCTATCTCGTCCTCCTGCGGACGGTAGTCGGTGTTCTTAGCCTTGCCTATGAAGTATACGACTATCTTCTGCGTATCTTTCCTGGGGGAATAAGATACTATCTCACGGAACGTGGTATCAAGGTTGACCTCGATGCCTGTTTCCTCGAGGATCTCTCGTTTGGCAGTCTCTTCCTCGGTCTCGTCGCCCTCGACATGACCCTTCGGAAATGACCAGTGACCGCTGTTGATGTGTTTTATCAGCAGTATCTCGGTATTGCCATGGTACTTGCGGTAAACAATAGCGCCGCAGGATTTTTCATGCAGCATCGTGTTAAGCATCCTTCCTATTAATAAGATATATCAAATTTATTATAGCACATCTGCAAAGATTTGTCCACCCCATTTTTGCAATTTGCATGGCGTTTCGCAAAAAAAGTGCAGCCCTGCCAGACTCATCACGAATGTATGCATGCGGTTTTACAGCCCGTGTGCATGTTGCGGCTGACTTACCCTGTTATACGCAGTTTTGTCGATTGGTTATACTTGACAAACTTCGCCTTTGGGTATATAATATTATTGTTATTTATTTGACAAACTCTTATCTCGGGAGGAAATGCGCATGGCAAAAAACGGTAACATATCAGCCTCGGTTATAAAGCGGCTTCCGAGGTATTACAGATTTCTGGGTGAACTGGACAAGCAGGGAGTCGAGCGTATATCGTCCAGGGAACTGTCCGAAAAGATGAAGCTGACGGCTTCGCAGATAAGGCAGGACCTGAACTGTTTCGGCGGTTTCGGTCAGCAGGGCTACGGCTACCATGTTCAGTCACTGCGTGAGGAGATAGGTCATATCCTCGGTGTTGACAAGGAGTATCCCACCATACTTATAGGTGCGGGAAATCTGGGCAAGGCGATAGCGCTGCACATAAATTTCGAGACCCGTGGGTGCAGGCTGGTGGGCATATTTGATGCAAACCCCCGCCTTACAGGTGAGACTGTGGGAAGCATAGCCATACGCCACACAGATGAGATAGAGGGATTCTGTAACAGCGAACACCCTGTCATAGCCGTGCTTTGCATACCAAAAGCCAACACTCAGGCGATAGCTGACAAGCTGGTGGGTCTTGGCATACGTTCCTTCTGGAATTTTTCACACTACGATCTTTCCATCGACCATAAGGGTATAGAGGTGGAAAACGTGCATCTGGGTGACAGTCTGCTGACCCTGACATACAGGACCAATCAGATGCCCGAAGGTCCCGCAGAATGATATAACAGCGCCTTTGCATATATGCAGGGGCGTTTTCTCATGCCGCACAAAAAGCGCCGCTGTCCATGCTGACGATCGTCAACCTGATAACGGCGCTTTGTTTTATTTGTCACAAAGATACATCTGCAAAAACTGTGCCATCACTATCGGGCGTGAGAAATAGTATCCCTGAAAGCTGTAAACGCAGTACTGCCTTGCAAACTCTATCATCTCACGGGTCTCCATGCCCTCAAGGCAGACATGTACATGCAGTTCGTTGGCGCAGCTTGATATGGCTTTGATTATAGCCTGGTTAGCTGTGTTCGTCATGATATCCTTTGTGAAACCTCTGTCAAACTTCAGCGTTTCCACAGGCAGGTCACTGAGAAGGTTCAGCGATGAGAAGCCTGTGCCGAAATCGTCTATGGCTATCTTTATGCCAAGCCCCGTCAGGAAGCCTATCTCAGCCCGCAAATAGCCCTTTTCGAGCTGGCGGCAGCTTTCCGTCAGTTCCATGCACAGGTTTTTTGTGGGAAAACCTGTCTCTTTGAGTATGGCTTTTACAGACTCACGGAACAGCGGGTGGGACAGCTGTGTGTACGCCACGTTCACATTCAGCGTGAAGTTCGGATCCCTGTCCACCATCAGCATGCTTTCGTTCAGTGCACGCCTGAGTATCCAGCAGCCAAGTTCAAAAAAGCTGGGGTCGTTTTCAAGCAGCGGAATGAATTCACCCGGCATTACCGTGCCGAAATCGCCGCTTTCCCACCTCAGCAGCGCCTCAGCTCCTATAAGCTTTTCGCTCTCGGAAGATATCAGCGGCTGATAGCACAGGAAAAATCCCTCATAGTCGTTCAGCATGGACTTCCTCAGCGCACTCATCAGTTCAAGCTTGCGCCTTGCGGTGTGCTTCATGTCGTTCTCGAAAACATAAAGCTCGCCGTGCTGTTCATGCTTTGATCTTTCCAGCGCATACCTTGCACTGCTTTGAACCGAGAATTCGTCATATTCGCCGTCAAGCACCACTGCACCCGCAGATACGCTGATGGGTATGCGTATGCCGTCCACGAAAACACTGTACTTCATCTCGAACTGCACCTTGCGGTAAAGCTGGTAGATGTACCCCACCGCAGTATCGGTCAGCGCTGCTGCGAACCTCACACCGTCCATGCGGTAGACCTTGCTGCGCTGCCCAAGCACGCTTATAAGCACCCTGCCCACTTCTTTGAGCACCCTGTCACCGAAGTTGTGCCCGTACATATCGTTGATCTCTGAAAAGCAGTTTATACCGATCAGCAGTTCCACCGCAGATCTTCCCTGCACCCTCAGCGAACGTATATCCTGCAAAAATTCATACACATTGTAAAGCCCCGATGCCGCATCTACCCTGTCAGCGATACCGTGGTTCTCCAGTGTGCCGATGAAAATGTCATGCCTGCCCGCAGCGCCGTGCACCACCTTGCCCTTGCAGGTGCAGATGACGTAGTCACCGTCCTTGTTCATGGCACGGTATTCCATCTCATGCTTGTCCTTTTTGCCTGAGAACACCTGCGTTATATCATCTATGTAGTGCTGTCTGTCATCGGGGTGTATATGCGCCGCCCAAATCTCGCCCGCATTCTCGATATACTGACCCGGCAGACCGAAATACTCGACTGCGTTCAGCGACCACCTTGAAAGGTCACTGCCCATATCGCACAGATAGATGTACCGCTTGTCGGAGGACTCTGCCAGTGCTTCAAACAGAGGGTCGTCCAGCAGGCTGTTTTTTATGCTCATTTGTTTCACCGCCTTATCCATCACTTTATCCGTAACTTATATGTAACAATATTATCACTCATCAATTATAACACAGCTTAAAAAAATTTACAATAGGTTAAGCAAATTTTGATAAATTTCCAAAATAATTTAAACAAAATGCACAATCAATGTGCGTCTTATTTGTGCGTAAATATGCTTTCGACCAAATGCATACTTCTTTAGTAGGCTTTAAAGTATGAAAGAATTAACATCTGTCAGCCTTCGCCCTTTACGGCGCTGCAAGGGGCGGCGGCATGTATCACGCTGTCGGGCACAAATGCTTGACAAAAGCGCAAAAATATAGTATAATATTAATTTGATAATGACCCTGAAATATAACTATTGAAATAGGAGCGTGTAATTATGGAAATCAACAAGACCGTATCAAAAGCAGGTTATGCCAAGCTGGTTGAAGAAAAAGAATATCTGGTGACTGTCAGACGTAAAGAGGTCGCACAGAAACTGAAAGAAGCCCGTTCCTTCGGTGACCTTTCCGAGAACGCCGAGTACGATGAGGCTAAAAACGAACAGGCTATACTCGAATCCCGCATCAACGAGCTGGAGATACTCATTTCCAACGCTACTGTTGTTGATGATGACGAAGTATCTATCCACGAGATAGGCGTAGGTTCTTATGTAAAGCTGAAGGACCTGGAGCTGGGCGAGGTAGAGACACTTCAGATAGTAGGTTCCACCGAGTCCGACCCCGATAACGGCAAGATATCCGACGAGAGCCCCATAGGCAAGGCTGCAATGCACATGAAGGTCGGTGATGTGTTCGAGGTCGAGGCACCTGCGGGCATCATCAAGTTTGAAGTTCTGGAGATAACCAGAGAATAATGGGCACGAGGCTGCCTTTTTCCTTTGAGGATACAGACTTTGGCAGGGGCAGGCTCATGTTCTGTATGAATGACTGCGTGTGCATACAGAATATCCCGAAAGGTTCGATATCATGGTGGAGCATGAGAACGAAAAAAGCTTTTCGGTCTCGCTCTGTCGGGATATCGAAAACCATTGTCCCCATGTGGCAGTGTACCGCACTGCTGACCTTTGTCTGCTTGAAAAAACTTTGGCAGAGGCAGTAAGGCGCACCGAAAGGGAAGTTGAGGAAGGACGCTTTTCCTGCTGCGGTCCCCTTTGGGGAACCGAGTATATCAAAGTCGGGTGAGGTGCTTGTTTATGCGTAAAAAAGCTGCTGCGGCAATGGCGGCGGTAACTGCGATGATGCTGGCAGGCTGTGCATTCAGCAGCATAAAAACTGCCACGCAGCAGGACTTCAATGAATTGATGGTGGGCGGCGGTTACTGTGACCCCGATGACGGACTTACCACTGACAGCGAGGACGGTTCGGTGCAGATAATGCAGGCGAACAGCGGCTGGCTGGTAGGGTTCTATGTCTGCGCCGATGATGATGTTGCCGAGAATGAGTTCTACGGGCAGTGTCAGGAGGAAGGCATGGAGGACTTTGTTGACGGCAGAGATTTCACTTCGGCTGAAAAGCATGACGATGAAAACTACCTTTATTATGTGGTGGCTGACAACACCTGCCTGTTCATGCGTGGTTCGGCAGATAATGAGACTGAGATGAAGCAGTTCGTGAAAGAACTGGGTTACGATACAGAATGATAAAGACAGAAAGGACATTCGTATGAGTGAGGAAATAAAGAATAATGCCCCCGAGGAGCAGGAGCTTACTCAGGAGCAGGTGAATGAATACAAGAAGATAAGAATGGAAAAGCTCAAGGCTTTGCAGGCCGAGGGCGCCGATCCCTTTCAGATAACAAAGTTCGATGTTACCGCAAGCTGCGAGGAAGCAAAGGCTCAGTATGAAAAGGCTGAGGCTGAATGCAAGGCGCAGGCAGGCGATGATGAGGAAGCTCTGGCTGCTAAGCTGGAGGAGAACAGGGTGCGTGTTTCCATCGCAGGCAGAGTGATGTCCAAGAGAATGATGGGCAAGGCAAGCTTTATGGACCTGCGTGACAAGAGCGGCAAGGTGCAGCTTTATGTGCGCATGAACGAGGTCGGCAAGGAAGCTTTCGACAGATATGTCAAGAAGGGCGATATCGGTGATATCGTCGGCGTTACAGGCTTTGTTTTCAGAACAAGGATGGGCGAGATATCCGTTCATGCCGAGAGCTTTACCCTGCTTTCAAAGAACCTTCAGCCCCTGCCCGAGAAGTGGCACGGTCTGAAGGATCAGGATACAAGATACCGTCAGCGCTACACCGACCTTATCTGCAACCCCGATGTTAAGGACACCTTCATCAAGC
>CAMNMO010000057.1 GCA_946544695.1 uncultured Ruminococcus sp.
TATAGATGCGGCATGCGGTCAGCTGAGGCGGGAATATGAGATATGAAATTTTTAAGGAAAGGCGGTGAGCTGTGTGTTTCTGGCGTATGGTACAGATATAGGACAAAAAAGAGAAGAAAATCAGGATAGGGTCCGTGTGGAATCGCTGGGGGATAATATGTGCATTGCTGCTGTTTGCGACGGTATGGGCGGTGCAGCCTCGGGAGGCGTAGCCAGTCAGCTTGCTGTTGATAAGTTCATTGAAAGGGTGCAGGAGAATTTCCGACCTGAGATGAACAGTAATTCTATCAGAAATCTTTTGCTCAATGCGGTTCATTATGCTAATACTTGTGTTTATGAAAAGAGTATTGAGGATATAGATAAAAACGGGATGGGTACTACTTGCGTTGCCGCACTTGTTCACGGCAAAAATATCTACATCGTCAACGTGGGCGACAGCAGAGCCTATCTGCTGACCAAAGAAGGCATCACCCAGATAACTACCGATCATACATACGTGGAAACACTTGTACAGAGCGGTAAGATATCTGCCGAAGCTGCAAAGATACATCCGATGCGGAATGTTATCACAAAGGCTGTCGGTGTTGAGCCTGATGTCGAAGTAGATTATTTTGAGTGCTATGAATCAGGCAATTTTGCTGTTGTGCTCTGTTCTGACGGTCTGTCGGGCTATTGCAGCGATGAGCTGATATACTGTACCGTTTTCGGCAACAACCTTGATGATGCGGTAAAGACTCTGATAGATCATTCCAATGAAAGCGGCGGTAAGGATAATATAACAGCTGCGGTCATTGCTAACTGATGAGTAGATAAAATATAATTTAGGAGTTGAATAAAATGGATTCTAATATCGGTAAGAAGCTGGATGGCAGGTATGAAATTACCGAGCTTATAGGCGTCGGCGGAATGGCTGATGTTTATAAGGCACAGGATGTCATGGAAAACCGTCCTGTTGCAGTAAAGATCCTCAAACCCGAATTTTCCGGAGATGAGGAGTTCCTGAGGAGGTTCAGGAATGAGAGTAAGGCTATCGCAGTGCTTTCTCACCCCAATATCGTTAAGATATACGATGTGGGATTCACTGATGAGATACAGTTCATCGTTATGGAGTATATCGACGGTATAACTCTCAAGGAGTTTATCGAGCAGCAGGGCGTGCTGAAATGGAAGGACGCACTGCACTTCATCACTCAGATACTCCGTGCATTACAGCATGCTCATGACAAGGGCATCGTTCACAGGGATATCAAGCCGCAGAACATCATGCTGTTTACCGACGGCACCATAAAGGTCATGGACTTCGGTATAGCAAGATTTTCCAGGATAGACGGCAAGACCCTTTCTGATAAGGCTATCGGCTCTGTTCACTATATCTCGCCTGAGCAGGCACAGGGTGAGATGACCGATGAAAGATCGGATATCTACTCGGTAGGCGTTATGCTTTATGAGATGCTGACAGGCAGAAAGCCATTCGATGGTGATACTGCTGTGAATGTTGCTCTGAAACACATGCAGGAAGCTATTGTTCCTCCCAGAGAGATAATGCCTTCTATTCCCGAAGCTCTCGAAGAGATAGTTATCCACGCAATGGAAAAGGTACCCGCACAGCGCTATCAGTCAGCTGCGGAGATGATAAGGGATATCGACACCTTCAAGCTCAATCAGTCTGTGGTGTTCGGCTATAAGAACGGCGTTGCACCTGTTGCTGATAACGTCGGTTTCTATCCCGTAAACAATAACAGCAACGTCAGCAGAAAGCCTGTCATCGAAGATGATTACGACGATGATTATTACGATGATGACGACGATTATGATGATGAAGATTACGACGATGAAGACGATGACGATGATGATGACGATTACGATGATGACAGAAAGCGCTCATATATAGTGCCCATACTTCTGGCTGTTACCGTTGCGGTGGTAATGGTTGCAGCATGCATCGTCGGCTGGACAGTTGTCCAGGCATTCAAGCCTAAGGGTGAGACAGGTATCCATACAAGCAACGTTACGATACCTAACTTTGTCGGCTGCAATATGGTTCAGGTCCAGGAGGACTATGGCGACCAGCTGCAGTTTGATATCGTCAACGAGTATAATGTTGAGTATGTTGAAGGCAAGATCTTCTGGCAGAGCGTTTCACCTAACAAGTCTGTCAAGGAAGGCACTACGATCACACTGAAGGTCAGCAAGGGACAGAGAATGGTCGTTATACCTGACGTATCAGGTTCTGATTCCGTGGTCGCTGATAGTGAACTGCGTGCAGCTAACTTCACTGTTGTACAAAGAAATATGTTTGATGATAATATCCCCGAGGGTACTGTTATCAGTACCGAACCTGTAGCCGGTACTGAATTCGCTGAGGGTGGTACAGTTACTATGTTTGTCAGCAAGGGTCCTCTGGATACACAGGTCAAGGTTCCCAACGTTGTTGGTCTGACTAAGGAGAAGGCTCTTAATCTGCTGAAGGATAACAAACTTACTGCAAATGTACAGGATCTGCCTCATGACGGCGATAAGGGCAAGGTAATACAGCAGACTCCTGACCCTGATAAGAGAGTGGATAAGGGTGCCGAGGTAACGTTATACGTTTCCACAGGTGAGACCGATCCCGTTGATCTGACTATCACACTGCCTATGCCTGACGGTCTGCATGGTTCTTACACCATTGACATCTACCACAACGGCAACATAGGCTGGACTCAGTCTATCTCCAACGGTGAGACTGTATCGGGTTCGACTGTAAACCTGAACATCTCGGGTAAGAAGAAGGAGACCCTGACTGTTACCATCAGAAACGATGAGACAGGAAAGTCTGTAAATTATGCTGTATTTGATGTTGACTATGAAGGCAAGTCGGCTGAACTCAATGGTTCGTTTAACAAGGACGGTCTGATAGCCATCACACCTACCACCACAGCATCAAGCACATCTGAGACCGAACCTGAGGATTCTTCTTCACCTGATGAAAGCTCAGAGCCTGAGAACTCTCAGACTGAAGTGACCACCGAGGCTCCTGCAACTGATACTGATACTGATACAGAAGCTTCTGTTGAAACAGAAGCCTCTGTTGAGACTGAGCCGGTTGCTGAGATCCCCGCTGAATGATCTATGACAGGTATAATTACTAAAGCTATCGGAGGCCTCTACACAGTAGATGCCTCCGAAGGCATATATGAATGCAATGCACGTGGCATTTTCCGTAAAAAGAAAATATCGCCAATGTGCGGTGATAAGGTTGTCATAAGCGAAAGCAAGGACGGCTGCGTTATCGAGGAGATACTGCCCAGAAGTTCGGAGCTTATCAGACCTCCGCTGGCAAATCTCGATCTGCTGGTCTTTGTTTCTTCTACTGTTGAACCCAGACCGAATACACTGCTGCTGGATAAATTTATAGCCATAGCTGAATTCAAAAATATACGGCCTGTGGTCGTATTCACTAAAGTCGATAAACAGCCCGGTGACAAGCTGGCTGATATTTACCGCAGTGTTGGCATCGATGTGTTTGAATGCGACAACATCACAGGTGAAGGCAGTGCAGAAGTAAAGGAACTTCTGCGTGGCAAGCTTTCTGCCTTTACAGGCAATACGGGCGTTGGCAAGTCCTCGCTGCTGAACAATATGTTCCCCGAACTTGAACTTGCCACAGGTGAGATCAGCAAAAAGCTTGGCAGAGGAAGGCATACTACACGCCATGTTCAGTTTTATAAACTTGAAGGCGGCGGATACATAGCTGATACTCCGGGTTTCTCATCTTTTGATACCAAGAGATATGATATTATATTTAAGGATCAGCTGGCTGATTGCTTTGTGGAGTTTGGCAAGTATACGGATAAGTGCCGTTTCCCCGATTGCAGCCATACCAAAGAAAAAGGCTGTGCTGTGATCGATGCGGTCAACGCAGGTGAGATACCGCAGTCACGTTTTGACAGCTATGTGGCTATGTATGAAGAAGCAAGGCAGCTGAAAGAGTGGGAGTATAAAAATGACTGACAGATGTATTATTTTTGCAGGCGGCGATGCGGTCAGCAGTTGTAATATCGACTTTGATCTTGTTTCACAGTCGTTTGTTATCTGTGCAGATAAAGGGCTTGAACTTGCAGAAAGTCTCGGCATTGTCCCTGACCTCATTCTCGGTGACTTTGATTCGCTCGATCATCAGCCGACAGGGGAGAATGTGATGACTTACCCTGTTGAAAAGGACGATACAGATCTTATGCTGGCTGTAAATACTGCATTGGAGAAGGGGTACAGAAAGTTCTGCATATACGGTGCCTGCGGCGGCAGATTGGATCACATGATGGGTAACATCGCATGCCTTGCCCTTATAGCTGACAACGGCGGCAGCGGCATCATTATAGGTGATGATGAGATAATATCCATGCATGACAGCGGAAGTTTTGAGATACCGTATAAAGACGGCTTTTCGTTATCTCTGTTTTCATACACGCCAAAAGTCAGCGGACTGACCATCGGCGGTACCAAGTACACAACCGAAAACTGTACCCTGACAAATTCTGTCACTCTCGGTGTATCCAATGAGATCACAGATGATCTTGCGAAGATATCATTTGATGACGGCAGACTGCTTGTGATACAGTCGAGACTAAAGTAACACTTATCTGCCCGTCTGAATAGTATGTATTACCACTTAAAAGGAGGTAATACTTATGAAAGTAGTCGTTGTAAAAAGCCCTCGGGTCCTGTCGGGACTGCTGAGAATGATATTCGGGATAAATAAAGAAGACTGAGTTTTCTCCCTCCGTTTTTGCGGGGGGAGATATTTTTTAGTTGCAATTGGTGACGAAATATGTTATAATAAAAGGTATCACAAAAGAGGAGTAATATTTATGGATTATCATTTTGAGACCGATAGCTGGGGCGCTTCATTCAGTTTTCCGTGGGCGGCTGTCGGCGGTCATATAAAAAAATGTTCTGAGGCACAGATAAAAATATTGCTGTGCATTCTTGCAGGATCTGCGTTCACAAGCTCAGCCGTCATATCTGATATGTCGGGATATTCCGAAACTGATGTTGATGAAGCTGTGTCCTACTGGTCTTCGCTGGGGGTTTTGAGAACGAATGGTGCTGCGCCTGTATGCGCTTTGCAGCCTGATGATACGACACATGTTTTCTCGGGAAAAAATGAACCTGTTTCGCTGGTCGAAGCCGTAAGACCTACCAAGACCATCGCAGTGGATAAAAAGGTAACGGTAAAATATACACAGCGTGAGATGCAGCAGAAGGCAGAAAATGATGCTGACCTGAAAGCACTCATCAATGAGATACAGACCTTGCAGTTTTCGATAAACGGCAGTGAACTGGCAAAGCTTATAGAACTTTATGAGTATTATAAATTTGATGCACCGTCCATAATGCTTGCTGCTGATTATTGCCGTTCAGCAGGGAAGTGCAGCATTGCTTATCTGTATACTGTTATGGTCAACTGGTATAATGAAGGCATACACAGCTATTCGGATGTTGAGGGTGCTATGATAAAAGCCGCTGAGCGAAAAGCTTTCGAGAACAAGATAATGCGGCTTTTCGGAATGGAAAGCAAACCTTCCAAAAAGCAGAGAGCATACATTGAAGAATGGGAAAAGCTCGGCTATAATAATGAACTTATCGAGATAGCATATAACAAATGTCTTGATTCAAAGGGCAAACTGAGTTTCAGCTACATAGACGGTATACTGAAAAAATGGGCTGGCGGCGGAATAACTACACCCGAACAGGTGGAAGAATCCGATAAAGAATTCAGGAGCAGGAGAACTTACGAAGCGGAAGATAAGTCTTCTTATGATCTTGATGAATATGAATCATTTGCCAATAATTTTGATTTCGGAGATGTTCCGTGGAACAAGGGAAAGGATGACTGAACATGAAATATACAGAAAACGCCTTTGAACGTGCAGAAAGCATTCTTACCGAACGTCAGCAGAAAGCAGAGAGCGAACATAACAGCCGCCTTCAGGAGATCGCTGACAAAGCACCTGAGATATACAGGCTTTACAGTGAATCGCTCAGGCTGAATTATGCGCTTATCGGCAGCATTGGCAAAGGCGGTTCGCAAAACGTGTCACAGCAGATCACTGATATCAGGGACAAGAATCTTGAGCTGAGAAAGACCATGCGGCGTATGCTTGAGGCTTGCGGTTATCCTGAGGATTATCTTCAGTATCACTATGTTTGTGAAAGGTGCAGGGATACAGGATACTGCGAAGGCGTTCGCTGCGGCTGTATGAAAAAACTGCTGGCAGATTTTACTGCTGAGGAGGTAAACTCATACTGTTCTATCAAGCTGGGCGATTTCAGCGAATTCAGGGCTGATTATTACAGCACAAAACCATTGCCTAATGGTGAGGTGCCCCGTGAGAAGATGATAAAGATGTATGAATATCTCAGGGGCTATGCCGAACATTTTGATGAAAACTCGCAGTCGCTGTTTTTCTTTGGCAGAACAGGTCTTGGTAAGACATTTTTGTCATCATGCATCGCAAAAGAACTGATCTCGCAGGGACATAATGTGGTTTACGGTTCAATACTGAAACTGATGCGTCAGATAGAAGATGAACGTTTTAACAGGTCAGATGGCGATACCACAAGCATACTGCTTAATACCGACCTTCTGATACTTGACGACCTGGGTTCCGAATTTCAGACTCAGTTTACTGATTCGGTGCTCTACGAACTTATCAATGAGCGCATTAATAATCACCGCCCCACAATTATATCTACCAACCTTACCACAAAGGAACTGAATAAAAAGTACAATGACAGGATAGTTTCAAGGATAGTCGGCTGCTTTATACCCTGTTCTTTTGTCGGTAATGATGTCAGACTTGAAAAGCTTAAAAATGGTGAACTAAGATGAGAAGGATAAGACTGCTTATTGATCAACTGCTTATACTTGCACTTTGCAGTGCACCCGCACTCTGGAAACTGGTATCATTGCCAACGGCAGTTAAGATAGGCGCTGTTGTTCTGCTGGCGGTATTTTTTCTGGTGTACCTTATCGTTGCAGGCGGCAGACAGGATAAAAACAGCAAGCTCAGCAGGATAGCAAAGGGTTCCTTTCTTATCGACGGCGCAGTGCTTTCACTGTTCCTTCATACAGTCATAGTGGTGCTGTTAATTATTTTCAGCAGTCTCGATCCATGGCGTCAGGTCGCAAATGCGGTGGCAGGATATGCTATGATCGCTTTTTCCGCTTTTGCGGGCATAGTAAGGCTGCTAATATCATCAAGGCAGGTAAAGATAGTAAAGTATATCGCACTTTTCTTTACATGGTATATCCCTGTGATAAATCTGATCGTCCTGCGGCTCATATCCCGTGATGCAAAGAAAGAATTCCGCTTTGAACAGGCAAAGCAGGAACTTGACGACATGCGTAAGGAGAATGAGGTCTGCAAGACAAAATACCCCATATTGATGGTCCACGGCATATTTTTCCGTGACTGGCAGAAGTTCAACTACTGGGGCAGGGTGCCCAAAGAACTTGTACGCAACGGTGCTGAGGTCTATTACGGCAATCAGCAGTCAGCAAACCTTATAGCGATCAGCGCAGGTGAACTGCGTGACAGGATAGAACAGGTCATCAAGGAGACAGGTGCGCCGAAGCTCAATATAATTGCGCATTCAAAAGGAGGGCTTGACTCACGCTATGCCATTTCAAAGCTTGGCATGGATAAGTATGTGGCAAGCCTTGTGACCATAAATACGCCGCATTATGGCTGCAACTTTGTTGACAGCATACTTGCAAAAGTCCCTGACAGCCTGCTGCAATTCGTGGCAAAGCGTTATAATAAGCTGTTTACCGTGCTTGGCGATACTGCGCCGAACTTTGAACTTGGTCTGAGAGAACTGACGCACTCAAACTGCGCTAAGCTTGACAGCGAGCTGCCTGATAAGCAGGGCGTCTACTATTTGTCTGTAATGTCTGTGATGAAGAACGTGTTTTCCGCAGGATTTCCCCTTAATCTCGGATATATGCTCAACCGTAAGGACGGCACCGGCAATGACGGACTTGTTGTCAAGGAATCAGCACTGAGGGGCAGCAACACCTACATGATCACGAAATCAGGCAACCGAGGGCTTTCCCACGGTGATATGATAGACTTGTTCCGTGAGAATATCGACGGCTTTGACGTCAGGGAGTTCTACGTGGGAATAGTCAAGAATTTAAAGGAAAGAGGATTGTAAAATGAACCCAATGTCAGTTATGAAGCTGAGACCTCTGATGGAAAGATTCAGAGAGAATCACCCTGCCATACCGCAGTTTTTGCACACAGCAGCAAGCGGTCTGGAGGAGGAAGGTTTCATCGGTCTGAAGGTGACTAACGCCGCAGGTCAGAAGATCGAAGCCAATATCAAGCTCACCGCTGAAGACGTGGAGTTGTTCAATGCTCTGCGTGAACTGCTTGCGCAGGCAGGCGGTCAGATGTAAAAAAAGCGTTCCGCATAAATATGTGCGGAACGCTTGATTTTTTATTTAAGCTCAATGACGGTCACACCGTCTTCGCCTTCACCGTAAACACCGGGACGGAATGATTTAACTGACGGATGACGGCGCAGATGCTTTCTTACTGCGTTTTTAAGCACTCCTGTACCTATACCGTGTATAACGGTCACCATGCTCACACCCGACATCACACAGTTGTCGATGAAGCTGTCCATCTCATGAATGCCCTCATCGCTGGCGTAACCCCTGATATCAAGCTCGGTCGAGAAACGTCTTGTCATACGGCTCTCAACGCCCTTAGTTGAAACTCCTTTGGACTTTTTCTTCTGCTGGGGCGCTTTAACAGGCTGTTTCTTTTCGACAAGTCTGAGTTTTTTGACGTCTATCTTGGTTTTCATTATACCTGCCTGAACAAAGCATACGCCCTTATCATCAGGTGGTGTAACAACAATGCCGTTGCGCTTTGTATCGGTGATGTAAACCGTGTCGCCCTTTTTGAGCGGTCTAGGCAGGACATAGTCATCATCGGGCTGCTCGGATACAGGGTTTGCTTCCAGATAAAGCTTGTTCATCGTGGACTTCTGCTTGTGCTTTGCGTCGATGGCTTTCTGTGTAAAGCCGCTCTTTTCCTTATCTTTGCGAAGCTGGTCAAGTTCATCTACCAGCGCCTGAGATTCACGCTGAACACGGTTGACGATATCTCTTGCCTGACGTCTGGCGATCTCAAGCTCAGCTTCCTTTTCTTCATAAAGCTTCTTTCGCTGTTCTTCAAGCTCCTTTTTGAGTTTTTCTGACTCGGCTCGGTACTTCTCGGCAAGCCTGTTGTTTTCCTCAAGCTGTATTCTTGCACGCTCAAGGTCATCTATGATGTGCTCAAATCTTCTGTTGTCCTCTGATATCAGTGACTTTGCATAGCTTATTATCTCATCATCTATGCCGAGATTTCTCGAAATAGCAAATGCATTTGACTTGCCGGGTGAGCCTATTACCAGCTTGTAGGTCGGCTTCATGGTCTCAACATCAAATTCGCAGGAAGAATTTTCCACATCCTCTGTGTCCAATGCATACATTTTTATTTCCTGATAGTGGGTCGTTGTTACGACAGTTGCACCGACCTGTCTCAGTCTTTCTATTATTGCCACTGCAAGTGCAGCACCCTCAACAGGGTCAGTGCCCGAACCTAGTTCGTCTATCAGCACAAGGCTCTCATGGTCTGCTTTTTCCAGAATGTCTCTCACATTGCCGATATGCGATGAGAATGTTGACAGGCTTTGTTCTATCGACTGTCTGTCACCGATATCAGCCAGTATCTTTTTATATACAGATACTTTGCAGCCGTCAGATGCGGGTATCAGCAGACCGCTCATCGTCATAAGTGTAAGCAGACCTACTGTTTTCAGTGTAACAGTCTTACCGCCGGTATTAGGACCTGTGATGACCAGCACATTGTAGTGTATGCCTGAACTGAAATTGATCGGAACGACCTTGTTTTCATCTATCAGCGGGTGACGTGCTTTGTTGAGCTCGATAACACCGTCATCTGTTATCTCAGGCTCCACCGCCCTCATTTTTGCGCCGAGATCAGCTTTCGCAAAATACAGGTCAAGCTTTACTGCTGCATCATAGCCCGATTCTATCTGAAGCTGCATCATAGCGCATTCTTTTGAGAACTCTGTCAGTATGCGGTGTATCTCGTCCTGTTCCTTGCCTTGCAGTATGCGGATGTCGTTATTTGCCTCAACTACCGATATCGGCTCAATGAACAGTGTTGAACCCGTAGCAGATGTACCGTGCACCAGACCGTTCACATTGCCTTTGAATTCGGTCTTTACGGGCACAACGAATCTGCCGTCACGCATCGTTACGATGGATTCCTGGAGGTATTTCTGTGTTGACGGGCTTTTTATCATCTTATCCAGTGTTTCACGTATCTTCAGTCCTGCCTTTGCTATCTTGTTCCTGATAGACCTCAATTCAGGGCTGGCATCGTCTGACAGATTTTCGCTGTCGAGTATGGCAGTCTCGAGTCTCTGCCAAAGTGACTTGTTGGGGAACAGTTGTTCAAAAAGATATAAAAGGGGAGTGTCCTTTTCCTCTGTCTGGTCGAACCAGCGTGAAAGCTCGTTTATCTGACCCAGCACTTTCTTTATTTCCAGCAGTTCGCCAAGTGAAAGTGTACCTCCTGCTTTCGCCCTGTTAAGGCTTGCAGAAACATTGTTGATGCTGTAAAAAGCAGGTGTTCCGTATTTTATGGACATGTTCAGCGCACTGGCTGTCTTGCCCACTTCGGTTTTAACAGTATACAGGTCATCTGACGGTGTTACAGCCAGTGCAGCCTGTCTGCTGTCCTTGCTTGAACAAAGCGCTGCGAGCATTTCGAGCACTTTGTCAAGTTCAAGTGTATCCGTATTCAGGTTTTCTATATTCATAACTATGTATGTTTCCTCTCTTATTTTATCATCTTGTAAAATTCCAGCGAACTGAATCTGTGTTTCAGGTGATACGAGATGTATCTCTCCGTGAAAATGTTCAGCCGCTTCAGATATCTTTCGCTTATCTTGAAATAAAAAAGCCTTTCGTAGTCTGTAAGTGCGATATACCTTATGATGTAAAGCATCATCGGGTCAAGCTCCGCCCTGTTGGGATTTTTGGTATCTGCGCAGCATTCGTCGCATTCCAGCCTGTCCTGTATGAAATCGAAATACATCTTCTTAGCCTCATACTTGAAGCAGTGCGCACAGCCTATAAGTGCAGGGCGCATACCTATCTCACAAAGCAGCCTGAATTCAAAAACGCATTTGAGCAATTCGGGCTGCATCTTGTCATTGTCGAGAAAATACAGGGTGTTCAGCGCAAGTCTCAGCACCTCTGTACAGTCCTCACCCTCTGTGCCTGAGTATATCAGCAGTTCTGAAAAATAGGCTGCCAGTGCTACCTTTGCAGTATCGAGCCTTATATTATAAAACAGCTTGACAGGCTCGCTGCTGTTGAGATAGCGGCTGACATGTCCCTTGGCCTTTTTCTTTTCTTCAAAGCAA
>CAMNMO010000058.1 GCA_946544695.1 uncultured Ruminococcus sp.
CGAAGGCTTATGCCCGTGTGACCTGCGCCAGAGGTATATTGCTGTCACAGCAGTGCCCGCCGCAGTTATCAGCAGTGCGAATGCTGCGTAGTTTCTTGTGAAGTAATTTGCAAACTGTGCCAGAAGAAGTGTGCCCGAAACAGCCAGCGATATGCTTGCCGCATATTCGCAGAACGGCTTTTTGAAGATCTTCATGGCACGGGCTGAGAACAATGTCACTATCAAAGCACCCAGCGCCAGGAACAGCATCATGCCCCTGCCCTCTATGCCGAACCATGCACCGAACATGCCGAAATAGCCTGTTGTGATGTACGATATTGTCGTATAGACCGAGCCGAGTATATACATGGCTGCGGAGGTTCCTTCTATCTTCAGCTTTTTGCTTGCAAAGCCGTACATACCGAAGAACAGTGCTGCCTGTCCCGCAAGTACGCCGACTCTTGTCCAGTTGCTCCAGGATACCCAGAACGCTCTGGAGAATATTATACCTGCCAGCACAACAAAGGTGATACCGATGCCTGTGAATATGGCAGTGGGGCTGTACTGTTTTTTCGGACGCTTGGGCTTGGGCGGTCTCGGCGGCTGCTGTGCCCATTGAGGCAGCGGCTGACCGTAAGCGGGCGCACCGTTCTGATAGAACGCAGGCTGACCCTGCATTGGCTGCATGGTCTGTGCGGCTGCGGGCTGCCGTCTCTGCGGCTGCATGTTCGGCTGCATGTTCGGCTGAACGTTCGGCTGTACATTAGGCTGCATGTTCGGCTGAACATTGGGCTGAACGTTCGTCTGTACATCAGGCTGCACACCGGGCTGAACGGCAGGCTTTGCTGCTGCCTTTGAAGCCTGTACCGGCTTTTCAGCATGCTTGACAAGGTCAACGCCGTCATGGTGATGATGGGGCTGTTCCTCAGCCGCAGCTGCTGTATTTTCAGCCTTAGGCGCAGGCTTGGGCATTTCCTCTATGCTCCTGCCCTCTGCCTTTGCAAGCTTTTCCTGCATGATCCTGTTCTGCTCCTCGGGAGTGAGCAGCTTTTTCTTGGGCTGGCTGCTGCCGAAGATCTTTTCATCGTTAAATGCAGTCTGAACAGTATTGACCACAGGCTGAGCTGCATTGGGTGCCATCGGAGGTGTGCCGACGGGTCCCCTGAATGCGGGGGCTGCGGGCGCCTTTGAAGTTCTTCTGTTTTCGTCCCTGAATACCGAGCCTGCGGCTGTCGGGGCACTATTCTGCATACCGGGATAGTTGAGTCCCTGACGCACAGGCGGATAATTACCGCCGTGTTCACGCCTGTATTTATCAATATCCTTAGGCAGATAAGGCATACCCGGTGCAGGACGGTAGTCGTCCTCCATAGGCGCCTGTCTGCGGCGGGATTCAGCATACAAGTTTATCCACTCACGGTGACTTATCCTGTTATCTTTATACAGCTGATCTAAAAAACGTCTCAGCTTTTTCCTTTCCGAGCTGTATGATATCGAAAGAGGTATCAGCAGCAGCGGTGACAAGCACCATAGCACAGCTATCAGATTAAACATAGTCTCACTCCTTTGTAGAGCAGGGTATTTATTACACAGCTGTCCCTTTCACACGCCGCTCAGAGAATGCCTGTGTGCAGCATGTAAAAAATACAGTTTTATTATCTTTTGTTTATATATTTACATATTACATCTATTATATCATATCGTTCACAAATAATCAATAGTTATATTAAACGACATATCATCTCTAAATTGGACAGACCGCACAGCCTGCGGCGTTTTCGGCATATCATGTCACTTGATATACTATAATATAATAAACATAAGGGATAAGTGTGGCTATGCCGCAAAGGGGCAGCATTCTGTTTTTCTTTCTCAGATATCCCGCTGCGGTCAAACCTGCTGCTGTATGGACTGCCGCAGCAGCTGCCAAAGCAAGGTGTATGCCGCTGTCAGCAAACTTGCCTTCGGCAGCTGTCATATCAAAGGCGATGACCACAGTCCAGCCGATGATAAAGCTTAAAAGTCCCGCCGCAATATCAGCTGCGGCTGTTTTTATGCGGATATGCATCATGTCTCCTTTGTCTGCACAAGTTCTTTTGTCTTTTTTCAGTACATGCCGAACAGTCGGGTGGGCACTATGAAAAGTATCGGGGTGGTGAATACCGCCATGCCAAGTGCCAGCTTTTTCTTATGTTCGGAGGAAAGGTCTGTCTTGTTGAAAGCGAACCTGCGGTCAAGAAGGAATATCACCAGACTTGCTATCGCCATACAGCATACCGCAAGCACCAGCGAAAGCGGGTCCTGCCAGGGGTCATACATAAGCGAATAGTTGGCATCATGTTTGCCTGCGTGATACAGCACCGTATCACAGCCCAGCATACACAGCGCCCCGACGATATCACCGATGAAACCGAAGATGACCACACGTATTATGCTTTTTTTCCAGAGTGTCTTTTTAGGTGCGAGCCCCAGCTTTTTCATGGCAAGCAGCAGCACCAGCGTATCTATGCCGAAGTTCAGCACTGCCGCAGGAAAGCACACCCAGGGAATGAACATCAGCAGCCATATCGGAAATATCATGTTATACAGTCTTGTTTCCTTCTTCATTATACCGCCCTCTTTTGTCTTTCACGAAATGTCTTACGCCTAACTGCGCAGCAGCATCAGCAGCGCAAACAGCGGGAAGCCTATCAGCGACATGAGTGTGCAGATGATCTCAAGCACCTTATTGCCGTTCCTGAACTTTTTTGCCATCAGATAACATAACAGCAGATATCCCGCCGCTTTCTGCCGACACGACCACTTTCCAAAAAAGAAAGAACTCAGCTGCAAACAGTGCCATACCTGTCAGCAGCCTTATCAGCGTGTTGCGCTTATCTGCGGATATCTTCACACTGCGTCACCTCATCATATCCCGCCGTTCGATGTATCTGTTATGAGTTTTTCATAATCCGCCGCTGCCTGTCTTACCCTTTCAAGGCTGAACGATGAATAAACGCAGCGGTCGCCCGCAGTCAGCAGGCGGTAGTGCTGGGATATGTAGTTCTGCTGTATCTTCCATTTATCGGTGGATTCTATCTGCCTCCACCATACTTTCCCACCATGAGTCTGACGAAAGTTGATGCTGGTCTCATCGAATGCCAGCGCTTTAACAAGGTCGCTCATCTCGCCGCCGAATGAGTTTTGCAGCACGGTGCTGTCAGAAAAGATCACCGCCAGCGCCGCCGCACCCGTCCAGCCGATAAGTGTGCGTTCCTTTTCTATCTCGACCAGTGTCTTTTTTGATATGCCGAGACAGTGTGCCATCTTATCCTGATTCAGCCCGTATTCGGTGCGCACCAGTTTCACACTGCGGCTCATCATGGCTATAAATTCATCTCTTTTCAATTTTATCCCTCACAATTCTTCCCAAAGAGTGTACTCTTTCCTCTTTGGTGTAATTTTACACCAGAAGTTGCAATTTGTCAATAGCTGTGTAAAAGTTTCACCATAATTTCACTTTAGCAGTGGAAAATATCACAAAAAAGACACTTCCGATACATCAGAAGTGTCTTTGATACATCTTTATATGACCGTCACAGCATCTTCGCCAGATACTGTCCCGTGTAGCTTTCCTTGCATTTTGCCACATCTTCGGGGGTGCCTGTGCAGACTATGGTGCCGCCCTTGTCACCGCCCTCGGGACCCAGGTCGATTATGTGGTCAGCCGTTTTGATGACATCGAGGTTATGCTCGATGACAAGCACAGTGTTGCCTGCATCGGCAAGGCGCTGCAAAACTTCGATAAGCTTGTGGACATCTGCGGTATGCAGACCTGTGGTCGGCTCATCAAGGATATAGATGGTCTTTCCTGTGGCACGCTTTGAAAGCTCGGTGGCAAGCTTTACACGCTGTGCTTCACCGCCCGAAAGTGTGGTCGCAGGCTGACCTATCTTCACATATCCCAGACCTACCTCGTAAAGTGTCTGGAGCTTGCGCTGTATCTTAGGCATGTTCTCGAAGAACTTCACGCCCTCCTCAACGGTCATCTCCAGCACATCATATATGCTCTTGCCCTTATACTTTACCTCCAGGGTCTCACGGTTATAGCGCTTGCCGCCGCAGACCTCGCAGGGCACGTAAACATCAGGCAGGAAATGCATCTCTATCTTCAGTATGCCGTCGCCCTCGCAGGCTTCACAGCGTCCGCCCTTGACATTGAAGGAGAATCTTCCCGAATTATAGCCCTTCATCTTAGCGTCCTGAGTCTGTGCGAAAAGCTCACGTATATCCGTGAAAACGCCCGTATAGGTCGCAGGGTTGGAACGTGGTGTTCTGCCTATGGGTGACTGGTCTATATTTATGACCTTATCGAGATAGCTTACGCCTTCCATCTTTTTGAAAGCACCTGCCCTTATCTTGGCACGGTTGAGTTTGCCTGCCAGGTGCTTATAGATTATCTCGTTGACCAGTGATGATTTTCCGCTGCCCGAAACGCCTGTGACGCAGGTGAAAGTGCCCAGCGGTATCCTGACATCGACATCTTTGAGGTTGTTCTGTGAAGCGCCCCTGACCGTCAGGTATTTGCCGCTGCCGCAGCGTCGTTCGGTCGGCACGGGAATTTTCCGCTTGCCGCTGAGATACTGCCCTGTTATCGAACGTTCACACGCCTTGATATCATCGACTGTTCCCGCAGCCACTACCTCGCCGCCGTGTATGCCTGCCCCGGGACCTATATCCACCAGATAGTCTGCCGCATACATGGTATCCTCATCATGCTCAACAACTATCAGCGTATTTCCCAGGTCACGCAGCCTGCGCAGGGTGGCTATCAGCTTTTCGTTGTCACGCTGGTGCAGACCGATCGACGGTTCATCGAGGATATACAGCACGCCCACCAGCGACGAACCTATCTGTGTGGCAAGGCGTATACGCTGGCTCTCGCCGCCCGAAAGGGTACCTGCCGAACGAGAAAGGGTCAGGTATTCAAGACCCACGCTCGCAAGGAAACCCAGCCTGTCCTTTATCTCCTTGATTATCCTGTCACCTATCAGCTTATCACGCTGTGAAAGCTCCATGCTGTCAAGAAATCCCAGCGCACTGATAACGCTTTTGTCGCACAGTTCGGCTATATTCAGTCCGCCCACTGTAACGCTGAGGCTCTCGGGACGCAGTCTTCTGCCCTTGCAGGCAGGGCATGCCTCCTCGCTCATGCAGCCCTCGATATCTGCCTTTGCCCAGTCGCTGCCTGTTTCCTTATAACGTCTTTCCAGATTGGGTATTATGCCCTCGAATGCGGTGTCATATTCCGCCTTATAGAACTTGCTGCCACGGCTGAGGTGCAGCTTGTGGTCGCCCGTACCGTAAAGGAACAGGTCGAGCTGATCCTTTTCAAGCTCGCCAACAGGCTTATCCAGCGGCACACCGAATTCCTCGGATATGGCTTTGAAATACATCATCGCCACAGAACTGTCATCAAGGGTGTTCCAGCCGCTTGCCTTGATAGCACCCTGCGAGATGGAAAGCTCCTTATTGGGCACTATGAGGTCGGGGTCTATCTTCCGGAAAACGCCCAGACCCGTACATTTTTCGCAGGCACCGAAGGGGTTGTTGAATGAGAACATTCTCGGTGCAAGCTCACCTATTGATACGCCGTGTTCGGGGCAGGCATAGTTCTGTGAAAAGCTCAGCTCCTCGCCGCCTATGACATCGGCGGTAACAAGTCCGCCCGTAAGCGATGCGGCGGTTTCGATACTGTCTGTCAGTCTTGACTTGATGCTGTCCTTTATGACTATCCTGTCCACCACTATCTCTATGGTATGCTTTTTATTCTTTTCAAGCTCGATATTCTCGGAAAGGTCATAGGTCAGACCATCGACCCTGACCCTGACATAGCCCGATTTTTTTGCACGCTCAAATTCCTTGACATGTGTGCCTTTCCTGCCACGCACTATGGGTGCCAGCAGCTGTAATTTAGTGCCCTCCCCAAGTGCCATCAGCTGATCAACTATCTGATCGACAGTCTGCTGCTTTATCTCACGTCCGCAGACAGGGCAGTGGGGCACGCCTATCCTTGCGTACAGCAGACGCAGGTAATCGTAGACCTCAGTGACCGTACCCACCGTTGAACGTGGGTTTTTCGATGTGGTCTTCTGGTCGATGGAGATAGCAGGTGACAGTCCGTCGATGCTGTCCACATCAGGCTTGTCCATCTGTCCCAGAAACATTCTTGCATAGGACGACAGCGACTCCACATAGCGGCGCTGACCGTCAGCATATATCGTATCGAACGCCAGCGAGCTTTTGCCCGAGCCTGAAAGTCCCGTCATGACCACCAGCTTATCACGGGGTATGGTCAGGTCAACATCTTTCAGGTTATGCTCTCTGGCACCCTTTATAACAATCTCATTGATCGGCATTTTACTCTCCTCTTTCAGATCATACATTGCTCAGATAATTCCCGGCAGTGCTATTTATTTGGGTGAAGTTCGACTACTAAAAAGTCCCCTCCCTGCACAGGCTTTATGTAAAGCGGTTTCCAGTTGTTTCTGCCGCCCAGTTCATCGAGCACTTCGTTCATGGAAGCCTGTCCTTCAACGTGGTCATTTTCTCCTTCGATCTCAACATTATCACCGAGCGGGTCCTTGTAGTATTTTTGATACAGTTCTTTTTCGGGACCGCTGCCCGTGAAAGAATACAGCGGTGCCAGCACATAGGCGATGTCGTTCTGCTCTCTTATCCCCGACATATCATTTTTCACCGAATAAGTAGAAGTGAAATACACATTGCTGCAATCCCTGAGATAAGCTGCATAGCAGGTATTCATCCATGAACACATGATGGTGTCATCGTCATCATTGTCAGATTGGCTCTTGAATATCACCACCACATTTTTGTCCTTGACCAGTTCCTCTATGGCAGTACCTTCGCCCTTTTCCTCAAAAAACATTTCGGTGGGGACCTGCGTCAGATCAATATACACGAGAAGTGCAGCCACAATGACACACATCACGGCAGTGCTGTATTTTTTCACTTTAGGGATCACAGTGAGTATGCGCTGTGCTGCGCAGACCACTATCACCGCCAGTGCGGGGAAAAGCATGAAAACGTACCTGACAGCATAGTCACCCATTCTCACCACATCGACCACATAAGCTAAGAAGAACACCATTGCGGCACCGCTCAGGAATATGAACAGCGGCACGTAGTTGGCTTTGCCGAACCATTTTCCAAAGTTCTTTATCTGACCGACAACATCTTTGATAAACTTCCTGAACCATGTCTCTTTGCGGAACAGGAATGCCAGCGGCAGCATCAGCAGTATCAGCACGCCGAGTACTCCCAGCAGTACATCGTCCACCGATGACTGATAGATGGACACAGGTGTACCTATGACATATCTGAGGGTATAGGACAGCATCAGCCTGAATTCCATCCAGTAGACCTTCATCATATCAGTACCTGTATCTGTCAGCTGCCCCGACTGTTTCAGGGCGTAGGGGTACAGCACAAATGACAGCGCCAGCGCACCTGCTGTGGCTCCGCCGTAGATGAACATATCCTTTATCTTTTTGCGGCAGATAAGGTATACGCACATAGATGCGGTATACACGCCGCAGAACAGTGCGACCGTATAATTTGTAAAGAACAGCGCAAAGGCAGTTATGAACATCGGAAGAAGGTGTTTTTTCAGCACCTTTTCCTCACCTTCATGATAGCCCTGATATATCCTTGCATTGTAGTACAGGTACATGGTGGTCAGGGTGGTTATCATGCAGTACTGCCTGAGAAAAATGGTCGTTGCCATCGCACCCGTGCCGCCGCCGTAAAGCAGGCAGACCACAAGGGCGGCATTTTTGTTTTTGCAAAGCAGACATGCCAGCCTGAACAGGAATATCTGCGTGAATATCATGCACACCACATTTATGAAGTATGACTGATAGTACGAGAAGGTATCGGGGAAGAAAGAACACACCGTGTGCAGTACGAAATAATACAGCGGCGGGTGATGGTCGAGCGACTGATTATGGTAGACCGAACCGTAAGCGAACCTTTCGCCCGGCTGCACTGTGATATAATCGTGCAGTTCCTTGCCCGATACCCATTCACGGTAGTTATCTGTCGCCGCCAGACGTTCTTCAATATCAGTATCTATGAACACTCCGTCGTCCAGATAGAGAAATGGCTTGTAGTAGCTGTTGGCAAGTCCGTAGCTCCATATCTCATCGGAGTGTGTGCCGTCCTTTCGATACACCATAATATATGTCGCATACACCAGCTGGAGCACTATTATCACTGCCAGCACGATATATGTCCCGATACGCTTTTCACTTTCCTTTTCGGGCATTTCGGGCTTTTTGCTCATTTCTTCTCTCCTTTCAGCTCGGCTATCTTATCACGCAGGAATGCTGCATGCTCGAATTCCAGCAGCTTTGCAGCCTCCTTCATCTCACGGGTCAGCTTGTCAATAAGTCTCTGCTGCTCAGCCTTTGACAGCTTGGTAGCCTGTCTTGCCGAATACTCAGCCTCTTCCTTTGTGGATATCTCTATTACGTCTCTTATATCCTTGACTATCGTTTTGGGTACTATACCGTGTTCCTCATTGAATCGCATCTGTATCTCACGTCTGCGCTCGGTCTCACGGATAGCGTTCTCCATAGAACGTGTGACACTGTCGGCATACATTATAACAGTGCCCTCTGAATTTCTCGCTGCCCTGCCTATGGTCTGTATGAGCGAGCTTTCCGAACGCAGGAAACCTTCCTTGTCGGCATCGAGTATGGCTACCAGCGAAACTTCGGGCAGGTCAAGACCTTCACGCAGCAGATTTATGCCCACAAGCACATCGAACTCACCCAGTCGAAGGTCACGGATTATCTCCATCCTCTCGATGGTGTCTATATCGTGGTGCATATACCTTACCTTGATATCAAAGCCCTTGAGGTATGCCGTAAGGTCCTCTGCCATCTTTTTGGTAAGCGTTGTGACCAGCACACGCTCATGCTTTTCTATGCGTATGTTTATCTCACTGAGAAGATCCTCTATCTGACCGTCAGATGGTCTGACGGATATGAGCGGGTCAAGCAGACCTGTGGGTCTTATGACCTGCTCGACTATCTGTGCGCTCTTTTCCTTTTCGATGGGACCTGGTGTGGCAGACACGAATATCGCCTGGTTGATATGGCTGTAAAACTCATCAAACTGCAACGGGCGGTTATCCAGTGCTGAGGGCAGGCGGAAACCGTAGTCCACCAAAGTCTGTTTACGTGCCCTGTCGCCTGCGAACATTCCCCTTACCTGCGGCAGAGAAACGTGTGATTCGTCCACCATCAGCAGGAAGTCGTCGGGCATAAAGTCCAGCAAAGTAAAGGGCACAGCGCCTTTGGGACGCCTTGCCAGAACTCTCGAATAGTTTTCTATGCCGCTGCAGAATCCTATCTCCTCCAGCATCTCCATATCATAATTGGTGCGCTGCTGAATGCGCTGGGCTTCTATAAGCATGCCCCTGTCCTCGAAATATTTCACACGTTCAGCCAGTTCTTCCTTTATCTCCTTTACAGCATCGAGCATTTTTTCTCTGCCGACAATGTAGTGCGAAGCGGGGAATACTGCTGCGTGATTAAGGTGAGAAAGCACCTCGCCCGTAAGCACATTGACCTCGCTTATTCGGTCTATCTCATCACCGAAGAACTCTACCCTGAGTGCGGTATCAGTGGAATCTGCGGGGAATATCTCCACCACATCGCCCCTGACACGGAATTTGTTCCTGACAAAGTTTATATCGTTGCGCTCATACTGTATGCCCACCAGCTCGGCTATCAGCTCATCACGGGACTTTTCGGCGCCCCTGCGGATACTGACCACCATCGACTTATACTCATCGGGGTCGCCCAGTGAATATATGCAGGAAACGCTGGCAACTATTATGACATCTCTGCGCTCGGTTATGGCAGAGGTGGCAGAATGCCTGAGTTTATCTATCTCATCGTTTATGGAACTGTCCTTTTCGATATAGACATCAGTGCTGGGCACATAGGCTTCAGGCTGATAGTAATCGTAATAGCTGACGAAGTATTCCACCGCATTATTCGGGAAAAACTCCTTGAACTCGGAGCACAGCTGCGCTGCGAGTATCTTGTTATGGGCAAGCACCAGCGTTGGTCTGTTCAGCCGCTCGATAACATTTGCCATAGTAAAGGTCTTGCCCGAACCTGTAACGCCCATCAGCGTCTGTTCACGCATACCTTCCTGCACGCCCTTTACAAGAGCATCAACAGCCTCGGGCTGGTCACCCGAGAGCTTATAGTCAGTCACCAGCTGAAAATGATCCATAATGCGATACCTCCCCGTTTCGTACAATCGAACAATCGTTTACTATTATACTCCTTACGCTATGATATGTCAAGAGATTTTTCGTTAATAACAGCCGCAAAAACCCCTGCCGTCCGCAAAAAACGAGAGTCCCTGCAACGCAGGGACCCTGAGAGATCATGCTATTGGCTTTTTCTTCATCTGACCCGCATTTCTCGGGAACTTTGCAGGTGTGGCTGACAGCTTGCGGATAAGTATGAGCGTTCTGCCGTCACCGCCGGGAAGCTCATATTCCACCACCTTTTCGGTCTTACCGCCCAGCAGCTTTATGGCAGGCTTGGCTTTTTCAAGTTCATCGGTGCCGCTGCTGCCTTTGAGTGCGACAAACATTCCGCCCACCTTGACAAAGGGAAGGCAATATTCGCACAGGTCGCTAAGGTTAGCGACAGCCCTTGCTGTTGCGTAATCGAACTGCTCACGGTATTCGGGCTTTTTGCCGAACTCCTCCGCCCTGCCGTGGGTGCAGACTGCATCAAGACTGATGGTGTCTGAAAGCTCCTGCAAAAACTTCACACGCTTATTGAGACTGTCAAGCAGTGTGAGCCTGATATCATCACGCCAGACCTTCAGCGGACATGACGGGAATCCCGCACCTGTGCCCACGTCTATAAGACTGACGCCCTTCTCCATATCGAACATTGTGAAGGGATAGATGCTGTCAAAAAAGTGTTTCACGGCAATGCCCTCGGGGTCGGTTATGGCAGTCAGGTTGACCTGTTCATTCCGCTCGCAGAGCATATCGGCGTACTTTTCAAGCCGCTGCTGCTGACCTTCATCAAGGGTTATGCCGTTTTTTGAGAATATATCCAGATATGCAGAAAGCTCCATTTTTTACTCCTATCAATGTGTATACTATAATAAAACATTGTGGTTATCCCTTTAGCACACCATTTCAAAAAGCCTATATAATGAGGAATTTTTGAGTTGAAGTTATCCTTCCCCCCGCCTACGGCGGGGGGAAGGATAACCGCCAACAAATTCAAATCCCAATATAACATCGATTATTATGGTGTGTCAGCGGGATAACCAACTAAAACATTAAAAAAGACCGCCCCGCATAATGGAGCGGTCTTATACTAAACGCTG
>CAMNMO010000059.1 GCA_946544695.1 uncultured Ruminococcus sp.
GAATTACAATATGTGTATCATATTTACCGACAGGGACAGCGATGTCAATTCTTATTCGTATGATAAGTGGTTCAGCTCGCAGTGTTCACAGTCTGACTGTGTATGGATAGGCGAAGGTTTTGATGACCAGTTCCATTTCAAGGCGAACAAAGGCGGGACCGTCAGAAATGATACGGACGGTTCCAACTACGGCTATGCACTGTACAAGGGCAGAGCTGAAAAGCTCAAGATGCTGATGGCTGAGGAGGACATGGATGAACAATAAAGCACTTGTTGAAATATCGGTCCCTTCATGCGGAATGAAGTTCGATGTTTATATACCACTTGCAAGCAGGATGAGTGATGTGCTTGCAATGACGGCTTCTGCTCTTTCTGAATTGTCTGACGGAAAGTACAAAGCCACATTCGATGCTGTGCTGTGTGATGCAGACAGCGGTATGATCTATAATATTGACATGGCAGTCGAAGAACTGGGTATACATAACGGTTCAAGGCTGATGTTGATATAAACGAAAGGAGTTTTTATTATGAGCGAGAAATTCAGTATTTCATCTTATGACAAGATGCGCAAAACAGCAGTGAAACTCAGGGAGATATCCGAGGAGTACAGCAAGATATCCAATAAGCTGATGGACTGTGCAAGCACGATGGGAGCAGCATGGGAAAGCTCGGATAATCAGGATTTTGTAAAGCAGATCACAGGCTTCAATTCAGAGCTTAAAACGATGGCAGACAAGCTTGCTGAAGATGCAAAGACACTTGACCAGATCAGAAGCAACTATGAGAGCCATCAGGACGATAACAGCGCAGTAGTCAAGAGACTTCAGAACTAAAAGGAGAGGATAATCATGGCAGGAAACAGCTTAAAGATAAGTACTGAACAGGTAATGCAGATAGCAGCAGAACTGGAGAGACTGAACAAACAGCTCAAGGGCGAGCTTACAACAAGCAAGCAGACCATAGACAACCTTACAAATATATGGGAAGGCAGCGCAGCACAGGAGACTGTATCAAACTTCGACCAGTTTTCGAGAAAGTTTTTTGATAAGTACGAAGCTGTTATCGATCAGTATGTGAAGTTCTTGCGCCAGAACGTAGCAGAGGGTTATGTACAGGTCGAAACACAGAACAAGGACCTGGGAAGTGCGTTCAAGTAAAAAGTTATACACAGGCTGTTCGCAGCCTGTGTGTTTATTCATTGATGATATTGTAGATCCGGAGCAAGATAATGAATTTTAGAAATTTAGAAGATGTAATAAAGGAACTGCACGATAGTGCAGAAAGATACCTGAGCCAAAAGTATACCGATGATGAGTTCACATTTCTGAAAGAACTTGACGCTGTGCCCGGGTCATCTGTATCGAAGATGTTGTTTTCGTCAAAGAATTATCCCGACGGCGTTATATGTGTTATGTACATTCCGAGTAATAATGTGTATTATGATACCTACATGGGTCTGAAATACAGGGACACCACCTATAACACCATTCTGGATATACTGAAAAAGCTGTATTCAGATAAAGTGTTTATGTTGTGTGAGCCGAGCAGTCTCGGCTTTACAGTCGGCGGCAGCGATAAGATGACATTTGAGGCTTATGCCGCAGAAAAGACTTCCTCCATATTTTTTATGGCGATAGTAGGCACAGATATCAGAGGCAGGGATAAAGATGCGCTGATGAATGAGCTGGCTGATGCACTGAAACAGCACAGCATAACCTGTACTGCAAAAATATATTTTACAGGCGATAAATGCGATGTGACAAAGCTGACTGTTGACAACTACTATTGGGATCATATCGAAAAAAACAGATATGATGCTTCACTGTACCTGAAATACGATGTTCACGAAGGTATACTAAACAATGAATGGCAGGTGCTTAACGACGATGGATAATTACACAAGAGATGATATCGATTTAGCAGCTGTCATCAATGAATATACCTACCTTGATGACTTTATTATCAACCAAGATCCCGTGACAAAAGTTGTACCAAAACGTGGCATGTATCTCAAGGAACTGATGAAAGGTATAAGTCTGCCTGATAAAGATAAGAACAAAGGTGCATACGGAGCATACGTGACCATCACAGAGGCTCTTAAAAAACACCCGGAATGGGGCGAGTTGCAACTGGTGGATAGGAACGGAGATGATCATACACCTGAAACTATTGTCGATGAACCGATACAGGCAGTGTGTTTTAAATATCCCAACAAAAATGGTAATACTGACTATTATGTTGCTTATCGTGGCACAGGCGAAGGAAGATGGGCAGATAACGGCGTAAGCTATGCGAATGAAAGTTCCATGATGCAGGAGAAGGCTGCTGAGTATTTCGATTATCTGGCTGAAAGGACAGAAATGAAAAATACCCACAAAAACGGCGGAAGGATCGTGGTCACAGGACATTCAAAGGGCGGCAATGAAGCACAGTTCGTTACGATGGCTTCGAAGAACGGTTATCTTATAGATGACTGTTACAGCTTTGACGGACAGAAAACCTCCAAAAGTGCTATTGAGGCTTATAAGAAAAAATACGGCGAAGAGTATTTCGAGAGACAGGCTGCTAAGGTATATTCGATATGCGGTGACGACGACCCGGTCAACAGACTTGGATATCAGCAATTGGCATCTCCCGAAAAGACGTATTTTGTGGGCTGCGGAACTCTGAAAGGCTGGCACAGTCTTGATAATATGCTGCTTGATGAGGACGGTAAATACTCGGGCATAAGATGGAGCGCAGAAAATGATGGGCACGGAAAGCAGGGAGCGGTAAGCAAGGTCAGTGACAAGCTGAATGAAAGGATACAGGCGCTCGATGAGAAGGATCAGGATAGCTGCGCAATGATCATAATGACCATTATAAATATAATGAGCAGAAAGTCGTTGGGCGATAAGAACGATGAAGAACTTGAACTCATGGACTATGTAAAGTTTGCGACAAAGGGCGTCCCCATTATTTTTGAAACTTTGTTTGAGTCACCCGAGGGTTGGGCATTTATGCTTGAACTTGTAAAGGTGGGCGGAGAATATGCATTGAAAAAGTGGGGACCTATTGGTCTTGGTGCATATACATACGTCTTGGCAAAATTGATAGTGCCGCTTGCTATAAGCATATACCTGACGGGCAAGGCATGGAAGCGGGTACTTCAGATTGTTGATATAATCATAACTATCGCAGAGAAGATAGAGAAGTTTGCTGAGAATGTGGTAAAAACTGTTAAGGAAATGTGCAAGGATATCAAGAACTTTGTTGAGAACATCGGCAAGTGGGTCCACAACCATATAAATGCAGGTGCAAGATATTCCTACGGCAACACATATATCTATGTTGATACCGATGAGATGCGAAGCTATGCGATGAGGATAAATTCTCTGAATGCACGATTGATAGCGCTGGACGGTGAGCTCAGCAGGCTTTACAGCAGTCTGGGCACAGTTGACAAGGCGCTGCTGATGTCGGGAGATAAACGCATAGGTAACAGCAAAACACTGACCAGGAGCAGAGACTATCTTAACGGTACCGCAGATCTTTTTGATGAAGCGGAAAGAAAGATGAAAGCTGCTTTGGAATAGCGGGGAGGTCTATATGAACAATAATGCAAATTCAAAGCTGAATGAGATAAAAAGCGAACTGAGAAGCATTATACGTGAGCTTGATGAGATAGCCGAAGATCTGCCCAAGTTCAAGGGCGTTGGTGCCGAAAGGTGCGTAGAATCATTGCATGCAGAAAGAAGACGTCTGCAAACAGCACTTAGCAGGCTTGAAAAGATCAAGGTCGAAGATCTGATCGAAAAAGGTCTGATCGAGGCACTGCAATAGTGACGGCGAAAGGGGAGTTGAATTATGGATCTTAAAATGGATACTGCCGGCGTTGTTGCTGTTGCCAATAAAATTGCAGATATCAATAAGGCGATGTTTGATAGCTATGAAGATGTGAACAGTGCATTCAGCGTGCTGGCAGCTTCGTGGGAAGGCGAAACTGCACGTACCTGCATATCAAAGCTGAGAGAAGGCAGCGAAGAGATAAGGCAGGCAAGATTCAATGTGCTGGATAATTATGTTGATTTCTTGGAGAAGTCTGTGGCTGAGGGCTATGAGACTGTGGAAAAAAACAATATCTCACTTGCTGAGAAGTTCAAGTAAAAGTTCAGGGGGAATGCTGCATGTCAAAGATAAAAGTTGACCGTGAGGGTATCGTGAATTCTGCCAAAAAAATGGAAAGGCATGTTTCAGATATCAGAAGTCAGATGAAACAGGTAAAAGGCTTGAATGATGATCTCCGTGCATCATGGGAAGGTATGGACAGGGCGATCTTCGACAACAAGTACGATGAGATGGTAAAAGAGAAAACTACTTTCGATAATTACATCAAGATAATCGGACAGCACGCAGATTACCTCAGAAAAGTTGACGAGATCTACCGCAAGGCACAGGAAGATGCCTATAACAAGGCAAACAGGATACCTAAGTATTGGGATTGATATGAGCAAGGTCGGTTTCAGATTCAGGAAAGGCAGGATAGTTATATCAAATAAACTGACTTATCCTGAGGAGATAAACGAACAGGTGTATATGCTCGTGTCGAATGGATTGATAGAGAATATACTGCCTGTTTTCTCAAAAACAGTCCGCAGGAACACTGTGCTGGAAGGCGGGATAGAAGGATATGTTCCTCTGAAAGATTACCTGAAAGATGTCATATCAAAGAAGACCTTCCTTAAAATAGTGAACATCATGATAGATACGGTTAAGCTGTGCGACAGTGACGGTCTCAGTTCAGTGAACCTTGACCTTGACATGGGACGAGTGCTTATAAGACCCGAGACCATCGAGATGAAGGTGGTATACTGGCCTGTTTCCAACAATCGTATCGCAGAGCCTGCAAGTGTATTTTTCAGAAAGCTAGGTGAGGCAGTAATGCTGCCATCAGCCGAGGACAACGGTATACTTGATGAATACCATAAATTCTTCGGGGGACTGGAGCCGTTCTCACTTAATATGTATGAAAAGATGATAGCAGGTTTTCAGGGCAAAAAGGCAGACAGCATTGTGCCGGAAGGCGAGCATCAAAACAGCAGTGAAGGAACTGAAATGCTGGCAGCAAGTGTTGAGTATGATCCGTTCAGGGCTCTGGATAATACAAGCAGTCAGCCGACGGCAGATGCTGTTGATGAAGCAGCCTGCGGTGATGATGAAAGCTACCTGACGGCTTACATAATAAGGCTGGCAGACGGCAGTGAGGTCATGATAGATCGGGAAAAATTTGTCATGGGCAGTGATGTTTCATGCGATTATGTGATAACGAATAACGACCATATCAGCAGGCGGCATTCTGTCATCCTGTTTGAAAACGACAGCTTTTTCATAACTGATCTGGGCTCGACCAACGGCACCTATCTTAATGATATAACCATTGAACCCGATCTGCTGTACCCGCTGGAGTCAGGCACAAAGTTAAGATTAGCGGACGAGTATTTTGAGTTTGAGATACGAGAAGAAAGTCTGTAATTCATCACGAATAATAAATATGCAAAAATATACCGCTGAGGGATATTTCTCTCAGCGGTCTTGCTATATCTATCCTCCTCAGTCCTTCATCAGCGAAGGGTCGAGCGTTTTTATGACCTTTGCGGGAACGCCGCCGACTAATGCATGATCGGGGACGTCCTTTGTGACAACTGCCCCTGCCGCAACAACAGCGTATTTCCCGACGGTAACACCGGGACATATCGTGCAGCCCATACCGAGCCACGCATTTTTCCTGATCGTGACTTTGCCGTAGGTGTAGGTGGTGTGGCGGTCATACATATCATGGTTGATTGTCGCTATCCTGAGTCCGGGGGCAGCCATTACACCGTCTTCGAATTCGATGCCGCCCGATGCGGAAAGTATAGCCGAATGATTGATAAACACGCCTTTGCCGAACTTTACACGGTTGCCGAAATCGCAGGTGAACGGAGTGAGTATCCTGACATCATCAAGCTTTCGCCCGAACAGTTCTTCAAGATACCCTACGTATGAAGGATCGTCGGGAAGAACAGCATTTGCCTTTGCGCACAGTACTCTCGCCCGCATCATTTCATCGACTGCTTCTTTAAAATACGGCTCGGTCACTTTTGTCGGGCCGCCTTTATCCATAAGATCGTATACATACCCCTTCTCATATTCCATAACAAGTCCTCCTTATTCGTTATGACCTCAAAACTGCTGTTTGAGTATCTCAATGAAATCATGCGTGTGTTTTCCCGTGTCGTCAGCCTTCATAAAAGCGCAGTACCGCCTGATGATCGGCTTGCCGTTCCGCAGTAGGCGCACCGCTTTTGTGGTGGTCTGCACCGCATCACCGCTGCCCTCTATCGGCATGAAGCCCTTTCCCTGAATGACCTGCATCAGCGCATCGTCGATATATTCGGTGAAGTATATCTCGCTTGTAAATCCGAGATCGTTCGCATAGAAACTGCGCTCGGTCTCCTGTTGGTCGGGTGATGAAAGCAGTATCAGCGGCGTGTTTTTTAGGTCGCTTATCTCCACCTCGTCAAGCTGTGCAATAGGGGAGTTTGCCGAGATCTCAGCATAATACTCCCTGATGTCAAGAACGATATTGATATATTCGTCTGAGAATGCCCTGCGCTGATCGTTCAGGACCATGTCAAGTTCGCCGTTTCGCAGGAGTGCATAAAGTGCATCGTGATTGCCGTGTGTGACTTCCACCGTAACGTCGGGGTACTGTACCGTGAACGCCGAGACCGCAGAATTGAACTCTTTTCCGCTGTAACCCTTCAGCAGACCAACTTTCAAAAGTTCGCTGTTCTCAGCAGACTGTCTTTGCAGTTCACGAACGATGCTGTCATAATCTGCCACAAGCACAAGACTTTTCTTATAAAAATATTCGCCTGCGGGTGTCAGCGTGAAGCTGCGCTTTTTACGTTCAAGCAGAGACACACCCAGTTCATCTTCCAGCGCCTTGACCTGTTGTGAAATAGCCGACTGCGAGATGAAATGTTCCTCTGCGGCGGCGGTAAAGCTGCCAAGCCTGACCACCGACTGAAAATAGCGTATTTGTTTCAGCATCGTATCACCTCAGTAGGTCGAGGCACTTGCAAGTGCAAAGCGCCACTCGCCGTTTTTCTTCACAAGCCGGAAACGCAGCTGCAATCTCCAAGTGTGTTTTCCACCGCCGAACACCGCCGCAGTGACACGGCTTTTGCCGACCAGCACAGCAGAATCGCCGTTTATTTCCACCTGCATATCCTCATGTTTGGCGGAATAATAGTTCAGCGTGCCGTCCATGATCGAATTTATGTAGACCTCTTTTGGCTGACGCATACCCGTCATGTGGATAAGCATAAAGCTGTCATCATGGACGCTTTCAAGCGCTGCCCTGTCCTTATCGATCATAGCATTGTACATTTTATTGTACAGCTCTAGTATCTGTTCCGTATCGGTCATACGCTTTTCTTCGCCCATTCTGCCACTTTTTTCTCTGCATTTTCAGACTCGGCACCGTGAACGGAAAGACCCGCTTTCACAGTCGCACCCTTGCATATAGCTTTCAGGTCACGCTCGCTGGAACCCATGCCGCTGCCTTCGTTTGTGCAGAAAGGAATGATGGTCTTGCCCGTGAGGTCATACTTTTCAAGCAGCGTGAACATGCACATAGGCATGGTGCCCCACCAGTTCGGGTAGCCCACGAAAATGGTGTCGTAGTCCTCAAAGTTTTCGGGATATGCCTTTATTTCGGGGCGAGCCTTGCTGCGCAGTTCCTGCTTTGCTTCCTCTATGCAGGTCATGTAGCTTTCGGAATAGGGCTTGACAGTGTCCACCTCAAAAAGATCGCCGCCCACAGCACTTTGAATGAACTCAGCCACCCTCTCGGTGTTGCCCTTAGAAATTGTCTTTAAGCCGCCATTCCAGTAATTTTCGCCCTTGCGTGAATAGTAAACGATAAGTATATTTGCCATAGTTATTACCTCCGTGTTTTATTTGATGTCTATATTATATCACGGAATATCGGATAAATCAATCTCGAATTCGGACATTACTAATAAGTTTTACTTATCTATAAACCGCAAGGCGAGTCAACAGTAGGTCACAGACGCTGCTGTTGCACAAATAAGCCGTGATGGAGGAGAATGAGTCGGAAACTTGTTATTAATTAATTGTCCTGAACGAAAAAATCCGCCCCGACGAATCGGGACGGATAATTCTCTTGATAAAGACCAGACAAGTACCAAAAAACATTTGTAAGGTCTGAAAAGTACCGAAAATACGGCGGGTTGAGATAGATGTGATTATCTCTTCGAGAACTGAGGAGCACGACGTGCAGCCTTCAGACCGTACTTCTTTCTTTCCTTCATTCTGGGGTCACGAGTGAGGAAGCCTTCCTTCTTGAGGAGAGGTCTGAACTCATCGCTAGCCTGAAGCAGAGCTCTGGAAAGACCGTGTCTGATTGCGCCTGCCTGACCTGTAACACCGCCGCCTGTAACAGTGCAAACGATGTCGTACTTGTCAACAGTATCAGTAACAGCAAAAGGCTGACGAACGATCAGCTTGAGAGTCTCAAGACCGAAATAATCGTCGATATCTCTGCCGTTGATAGTAACCTTACCTGTACCCTCGTAAACACGAACGCGGGCAACAGAGTGCTTTCTTCTGCCTGTGCCATAGAAATATGGCTGCTTGGATTCGTACATTCTGATTGCTCCTTTCTTACAGCTCGTACTTTACGGGCTTCTGGGCAGCATTGTTGTGCTCAGCACCCTTGTAAACTCTGAGTCTCTTTGCAGCAGCTCTGCCAAGAGTGTTGTTGGGCAGCATGCCCTCAACAGCTATTGTCATAGCTCTGTCAGACTGTTCAGCCATCAGCTTGTCATAGCCGATCTCTTTCAGACCGCCTATCCAGCCTGTGTGGTGATAGAACTTCTTCTGCACCAGCTTCTTGCCGGTGAGAACAGCCTTGTCGCTGTTGATGATGATAACGTGATCGCCGCAGTCAGCATGAGGTGCATAAGTGGGCTTATGCTTGCCACGCAGGATCGTAGCTGCCTTAGCGGCAACTCTACCGAGGGACTGACCCTCAGCGTCGATGATATACCACTTGCGGTCGATGTCCGCAGCCTTAGGCATATAAGTAGACATATCTTTTCCTCCTTGAATGATTCTTTTAATACGGGTGATACCCGAACTAACTGCCCTTGTGGTCACGCTGCACACACCGCATAGCACGACCTCTCGGGACTCGCAACGTATGCTATTATACAACATTATCCCGTCAATGTCAATAGGCATTGTGCCGAATTTTTAATTTATATCCCTCGTTCTCTTGATTTCTCTTTAAATCTCTGCGTTTTTCTCAATTTCTCGTTTGCTGTTTCATTTTCTGTTCACAAGCGTAAATGCACAGTTTTTCGGGAAAAACAGGTCTTTTATATGGCAAAAAGTCCTGTGTGCGCAGGGCTTTATTTCAGAATAATAGCGCTTAACCAAGCGCTTGGAAAGGGAATGGGAATTAGCAACAGATAAAAAGGGCTTTGATTTGTCTTGATAAGAAAAAATATATAATACTCGTGATCGTTTTCGGTTAATAACAAATTATGGCTGGATCTTTCAACTATATCCCGCCATTGTTTGATGAGCCTGAACAGGAGATAAAACAAGAGGTCGGGAAACCCGACCTCTCATAAGCATAGTATAATAGTGTGCAAGCATCTCAAAGTATGCGAATTTTCGGGACACAGGCTGCTTACTGCGCCCTTGTTTTTGCAGCCCTGCGGCTGCTGCGGATACATATTGCAAACACCTCTTTTCTATAATAGTATACGGTTCAGCGAAGGTCGGGCAGTGCGGCGTGGGTCAGCTTGTCCTTGAAAACTTCTTTCATGCATTCGATGAACTGCTGCTCGCTCATCTCTTCTTTTTTAAGCTCGCCCTTTGCCAGCATAAGCATGACAGCTATGTAGGCTTCCCCTAAAGCCACAGTGAACGCCGCTGCCGTTGCACCGTTTATCAAGCCGCCGACTATCGTGCCCGCCCCGGGGACGAGCTTGATAAGATTGCTTACTGCGAACCTTCCGCCGACCGTTGCGCCGCTGCACCCCACAATAGCGGAGACCACTGCTGCCAGCATGGCTTTGTCCATATCTATGCCGAAGATAGTGGTTATTTTAGCCAGCATTGAGATTTCAGTGGTTATCAGTACGGGTGCGTCGGCGATGGGGAAAGGGACAAAGCCTGCGGCGAAATTGGTTCCCGCAAAGCCTGCCAGCCACTTGCGTGCACGCTTTCCCTTCAGGTCAAGGTCAACGTTCTGGGCATTTATGAGTGCGCTGCGAGCACTCTCGGGCACGACCTGCAGTGTCATACCCACCAGTTCAGCCAGCCCGAAAGGTGCCACCGTTTTTATCTCGTCCCCGATGTCCACCTCGTAAGGCTGTGCCAGAACGGGCACAACGCCCCTGACGTTGATGTTCATGTTTTCGATACGGCTTTTGAGAGCCATACCGTTTTTCCTGCTCAGCGTCTTGGTCAGGACGATGATGACAGGTACCTCATGCTTGCTTTGTGTGGCAAGCTCGTTTATCCACTTTATCTCCTCCTCCTCGATACGGTCGGAGGTAGTGCTTATACAGTACCATATTGCGTGGATAAATTTGTCGGGGTCTTTGGTTTTCAGCTGCCAGTCTATCAGCTCGAATATATCGTCTCTGACAGCTTCCTGTGCGGTGTTGCCCAGTTCAAGCCCCCTTGTATCGAAGATGCGCAGCGGAACGCCCTGTTTCTCGATCATTCTGGTGCGCTGTGTGACGGGTCTGCCAACGCCTGTGACTGCGATGTTCTCACGAAAGACAGCATTGAGCAGGGTGCTTTTGCCCACGCCTGTCTTGCCTGTCACGATAATGTTGAAATGCCCCATCTTAGCTTGTTCCTCGGCTATCCTCGAACGGATATCCTGCGCATATTTCCAGATATCGTCCATAGCAACGTTCATGCCCCTCATCTCCTTTCAACGACAGTATAACACGCTTTTCCCCTGATTTCAAGGGGATTCGCTGTTTTTTAACCCCGTCGTATCCAAACTGAAAAGCATTGTTTTCGTTTCGCAAGATTTCTATTATCTGTTTATCACATTCTTTCACAATTTCATGATATACCTTTATTTTACAGATAAAAGCACGCATGACCTGAGGCTGAACGGATATACATATAATATATTATGGTTATCCCGCTGAAACATCATACTAAACAGCCTTTCGGCGGGAATTAACAGTAGTTGGCGGTATTCTTTTCCCCCGCCTACGGCGGG
>CAMNMO010000060.1 GCA_946544695.1 uncultured Ruminococcus sp.
TGCAAAGGGCGATGAGATGAGGAGCGAACATCCTAAGAGCTTCACGCCGACCGATGACCCGCTGACCTTCATGAAAGAACTGCCCGAGACAAGCGATGAGGACTTTGACCCCGAGACACTGTCAGCAGATGATAAGCCGCAGGAGACAGGCGATGAGGACTTTGACCCCGAGACGCTGTCAGCTGATGATAAGCCGCAGGAGACAGGCGAATTGCAGGTGGGCGATATCAACGGCGACGGCATGATAACTGTAACGGATATATCAATGGCGGCTGCGCATGTAAAGGGTCTGAAGCCGCTGGAGGGAGATCCCCTGAAAAGGGCGGACATAAGCGGCGATGACAAGGTGACGGTAACAGATGTATCAAAGCTTGCTGCGATAGTCAAGGGAATAGGCTGATAATATGAGGAGACGGATAAGACGGATGATCCTTGCGGCGGCAGCGATGATGCTGCTGACAGGCTGCACTGAGACAACTTCTGCGGACAGCACGGCAGACGCCTCGGAAAAGGTAACGTCGGCGGAAAGTCAGGCTGAGGTGATACCTGCTTTGGACGAAAACGGTCTGTACAACACAGCACCTATATCACAGGCTTACCTGACAAGTGATACTTCGGCGCTGGACGATATGCAGAAGGAGATATACGACATTGCTGTTAATGTGCTTGACGAGATAATAACAGAGGGCATGGACGACTACGAAAAGGAACTGGCTGTGCACGACTATATTGTCAGGAATGTGACTTATGAAAAGGATAATCTTGACATTTTCGGGGAACACAGCGAACATTCGGTTGACCCTTACGGTGCGCTGGCAGAGGGCGAATGTATATGCAGCGGCTATACCACGACCTTTAAGATGTTCATGGACATGCTGGAGATACCATGCAGGTCAACAGTCGCACTGAGTGACAGGGACAATGAACACGCATGGAACATGGTGCAGATAAACGGTCACTGGTATTATGTTGATGTTACATGGGACGACCCTGTGCCCGATTTTGAGGGCAGACCTGTGCGGCACAAATACTTCAACACCTCAAAGAAAATAATGATGGCACGGCATGAATGGGACAGCAGCGATGACCCCGTGAATGACAGCGAGGAGGACAGCTACATCGCACACGAACTGAGGACGGTGGAGAACGAGGAAGAAATATACAGTCTGGCAGAGGAAAGTTTTGAGAAGGGCACATCGAACTTTTACTTTGAACCTGATTACGAGACAGACTGGCAGATGGATACTGAGGACATGCCTGATAACTACATAAGCGGACCCGTTGAAGTAAGCTCGAAATTTTTGCAGGCGCACGGTGATTACGCTGTGCAATGGCAGAGGATAGGATACGGCGGCAGGATAGTTATGTGCGGCTGCATAGTACATGTATGACATATCAAACGACATAAAAAACAGCACCCGAACGGCGGTAAGCCGAACGGGTGCTGTTTTGGTTTATAGGGTGGTTTTATATATTAAGGTGTATCTGACAGAATATCGGGGCTGCACTGTGATGACGGGCAGTGAAAGTTCACTGCCGTCAGCTGTGCATTTTTTTCATACATTTTTTCCTCCATGCAGGTCATGCACGGATAAGACGTTTTATGTATATCTCCTTATCTCTGAATACAAGTATAGCGTCAGAAACGGCAAAAGTCAAGGGCTTTGGGGAAAGTGCAATGTTCTGTTGCGCAATTTCCAACAAGGGTTGGCAAAAAAACGGCACGCATGATCCTGCGTACCGTTGAATGTTATTCAGCAGATGCAGACCGCTGTGCAGCTGCCTGAGGGCGGGGCTGCGAAATCAAGGCGCAGCACCGCATCGCTGATGATGTTATCATAGAACCAGCTGTCGCTGTAAAAATCATTGGGGCGGCTGTATCTGTCGGGGGTGCCCAGGTCACGGCTGACAGCGTTGCGGTCAAGTCCAAGCATGGGCAGGGGATAGGGCGGCACCATTCTTATATAGGAAAGTCTGCGGCTGTCGGTGGAGAAACACAGCTGCACGCCTATATCACGAAAGCTTATGCTGTCATATTCTTCCTTGCCGTCACGGACACTGCGCAGCGGCAGTTTTGACATAAGCACACGTTCGGTCTCACGCAGTGACATTTCGGGGCGCAGTGCTGTGAATCTGCCAAGCGGGATATTGCCGCCTATGGCTTCAAGGGAATGTTCGCAGATGACCTTCATGTCATCAAGCCTTATCAGCAGGGCTTTTTCAGCGACAGATTCAAAGGGGGTGAACATTTCCGTGACCATATTGAAAGCTTCCCTGGCTTCATCGGGTGAAAGTTCGGTGCCAAGCAGCAGCTGCGGCTGAAAGCATTCGGGAGCGTAGATGTTTTCCACATCGAAGGACGGCTTTATGGTGCTGTAAAACAGGTAGTTTGCTTTTATAAGCCCTATCGTCCTGCGGCAGTTGAGACCCACAGTGTAAAGCCTGTTCACATCATCATACCTGTCGGCGGCTGCGGACGAAAACTTTACGGTGATAAGTTCCTGTCTCGGTGCGGTGGACTCAAATACTTCTATGGCATCATTCTCAAAGCCGCTTTCAAAACGGATAAGTTCTATCTGCGGGCGTATGCCTTTTTCTATCATGGCGCTGCCGCACATCATGCCCATTGCTTTGAGTGTGCATTTTTTATCGGGCACAAGTGCCACTGAGTATCTGTTCACAGTATCTCACCTCTTTAGCGGTAGTTGTAGTTATCTGCCCTTTTCCACCAGCATGGCGTAAAGTTCGCCTTTGGAAAAGCCTGTTGCACGGGCTATCTCACGGCAGGCATCTGTGCCACGCACGCCCTTTTCGACCAGTGCCTGCACCTGTTCAAATGCCTGCCCGATGGTCTCGGCTTCGGCTATGTCCTCCTCGGCTGCGCCCTCGATGACCAGCACGAATTCGCCTTTTGCTGATTTGTTATCGGGGTACATTTCCAGCGCCTGTGAAAGAGTGGTGCGTATGACCTCCTCATGCAGCTTTGTAAGTTCACGGCAGAGGGATATTTTTCTGTCGCCGAAATAGTCAAGCATGTCCCTGAGGGTCTTATGCAGCTTGTGTGGTGCTTCGTAGAATATCAGCGTTTCACGGGCGTCTCTGACCTGTGCGAGATGGTCGTAGCGCTGGCGCTTGTTGACCGAGAGAAAGCCCTCAAAGCGGAAACGTGAGGTGTTCAGCCCGCTTATGGCAAGGGCTGACACCACAGCTGACGGTCCCGGGACGACTTCCACACGGACGTTGTTTTCAGCGCACAGCTTTACCAGCTTTTCGCCCGGGTCTGATATGCAGGGCATGCCCGCATCGGTGACGATGGCGGCGTTTTCGCCTGCGAGAAGCTTTGCGAGTATCTGTTCGCCCGCCTGCACCGCATTGTGTTCCTGATAGCATATCATCGGTTTTTTTATCTCAAAATGGTTGAGCAGCTTCATGGTGACTCTGGTGTCCTCAGCGCAGATGAAGTCTGCATTTTTAAGGGTCTCCACCGCACGGAAGGTCATGTCGCCCAGATTGCCGATAGGTGTGCCGACCACATAAAGTATACCCATCATACTCCCTCCCTGCGGACTGTTCTGCCGTTTATCATGACCAGTGACGGGCTGCTCATGACTTCAAAGGGGCTGCCTTCAAACAGTGTCAGGTCAGCGTCCTTGCCTGCTTCGAGCGAGCCTGTGCGGTCATATATCAGTGCTATCTTTGCGGGGGTGCAGGTGACAGCTTTAAGACCGTCATAGAAGCTGAGACCGTGCTTTATGCACACGCCCACCGATATGGGAAGATACTCGATGGGTACTTCCGAATGGTCGGTGCACACTGCCACATCAAGACCGCTGCTGCGCAGCACTGCGGCGTTGGCGGGGGAGAGGTTAGCCATCTCGGGCTTGCACCTGTCGCATATAACAGGACCCACCACGCAGCTTGTATGTTCATAGCCGAGTTCTTCTGCGATGAGGTGACCGTCGGTGCAGTGTATCAGCGTATAGTCAAGGTCGAACTCATTGGCGATGCGCACGGCGGTGAAGATATCATCTGCACGGTGGCAGTGGAAGTGTGCCTTCACCTGACGTTTCAGCAGGGGGATCAGGGCTTCCATAGTGCTGTCAAAGTCGGGCAGGTCGCTTTCAGTCTCAGCCTGTTCCTTGTCCCTGAGATAGCGCTGCGCCTTTTGCAGATTTTCACGTATGATGCTTGCCACAGCCATTCTGGTGACAGGGGACTGTTCGTGGTCCATATAGGTAAGCTTGGGATTTTCGCCCATTGCGAACTTCATGCCTACCGTCTTTATTATCATGCTGTCGATGCGCCTGCCTGCTGTTTTTATGGCGGTGATGCTGCCTGCGATGGGGTTGGTAGAACCGGGGGATACTATCACAGAGGTGATGCCTGCCTGCCTTGCCATTTCAAAGCTGAAGTCAAGCGGGTTTATGCCGTCGATGATGCGCAGCTGAGGTGTGCAGGGGTCGAATTCTTCGTTAAGGTCTTCGCCCTCTATGCCGACACCTGCGCTTGTAAGACCCAAGTGGGTATGGGCGTCGATAAAGCCCGGGTAAAGCGACATGCCCCTGCCGTCGATATCATCGGGGGTGCACACAGCGGGGTCGCCCTCGCTGACTGCGGTTATCGTGCCGTTTTCCACAGTGACATAGCCGTGTTCGATGACAAGGTCATCATCGTTCATGGTATATATCCTGACATTTTTTATATTCATTAAATTTCCTCCGAACTATATGGTTATGGATAATGACATTATAACACATACCGCAGGATTTTGCAAGCAATGGCATAACGGCGGGAAAAATATCTTGACCACATCTTGACTTTTTCTTGGCTGCTTTCTTGACCTTTGGGTGTTATAATGATATCAGAAAAGGGGAACAGAGAGTTCCCGAGAAGAAAAACATCAAAGTTATTTTACGGAGGTAATCATCATGAGAAACAACACAATGGAAAACAGGAACGCATTCGTTATTACAAACTTCATCACCGCAGTTATGGCAGCGCTTTCGGCTTACGGATTCTGCATTTCAAACGCAAAGGGTCATCACTGGGTACTGTTTGTTATGCTGTTCTCATTTATGTCGGGCACCAAAAAGCTGCTTGACGATAAGTCCAGAAAGATAAGCCTGATAGCAGGCAGCGCAGCAGCACTTGTGGCAGCGGCGGCAGTCATCTCGCAGGTGGGTGCACTGGTACTGAACATCAGGTATGCTTCGATAGTCTACATGGCAGGCGTTGCAGTTCTTTATCTGACCAGAGCGTTCTTTGGTCTGGCAGGAAGAACTGTGGAGTCCGCAGAATAAATACTTCCGTAAAGCGAGAAAGCGGTGCATGGCGCACCGCTTTTTTGCTATTCATCGTCGATAAATTCAAGTATGTCGCCCGGCTGACAGTGCAGCGCTTTGCAGATGGCGTTGAGGGTTGAGAACCTAACTGCGCTGACCTTGCCTGTTTTCAGCTTTGAGAGGTTCACATTGCTGACCCCCACAAGGTCGCTGAGTTCGTTAAGGCTCATTTTTCTGTCAGCCATTACCCTGTCCAATCTGAGTATTATAGCCATATCCTCACCGCCTTACAGAGTTTCGTCAGATTCCTGCTGGAGCTTGGTGCCGTAGCGGAGGAAGGAGGATATTATAAACAGCAGCGAGCTTGCGAATAACTCATTGCTCGACCAAACGAAAGAAAATTCAGTGCCTATGACGAAGCTGCTGAATTCCTTTGCGGCAATGGGCGAGAACACAGCTGTTACCATCATGACAGCCGCAATGACGAGCAGGCAATTGGAGGTCCTTCTTGTAAAGGGGGTGTTGTCTTTCAGCGTGAAGAAAAACATCACGGAAGAAATTATGCACACCACGATGTAGCCCACATTTCCGAAAAGATCAAGGGCGGTATCCCGAAACCACCGCTGTGCGCTTTCGGTGAGATCGCTGTCAGCTGCGAGCATATTCAGGGTGCTGACAGCCTGCACTATTTTCGCCGCCAGTATCACGGTGAGCACTATGGTCATTACAAACATGAATTTCAGTGCGGGGTTCTGCATTCTCATGATCTCTTCGTTCGTAAGTTCTTTTTTGTTTTTCATTTTTGTTGTCTCCTTTCCCTTGTTCGGGTCGTTGTTGTCTTTCGATGTTATGAGTATAGCACGGTTATTTACGTTTGTCAACTAGTTTTTAATGATAAACGTTAAATTTTATATGTTTTCACAAAACGACACCGACTTCCGCACGGCAGATATGGGCACATTAAACATAAATTATTTAATGATAAACGTTAAATCTTTATCGTTAACGAAAGCAAACACCAAAAAAGTGCGGGACTGTCTTATGCCATAGGCAAGAAGTCCCGCACAATTATGAATTATATGACCGTGTAGGTGAAGTTTTCCCATCTGAGGGTCATGCCCTCGTCGGTCTCATCGGGGAGAAGTGCCATTGCCACAAGGACATCATCACCTGTCTCGGTGTTGGTCAGGTGGGCATAGTCGCCGTCGATGCGTGCTACTTTATATATGACAGGATCCATTGTTATCCTCCTTTCTTATCGGTGTTAACCGAATGCTATATTGCCTGTGCCGACAAGGTCGCACAGTGAAGTCATGACACGGTCGTCGATGTGTATGCGGTGGGCATCTTTGATGGCTGTCTTTCTGCCTTTATCGGGGAAGAATACCGTCAGTGCCGTGCCGCCCGTGTCGGCATATTTATGTGCCAGCGACCTGACGGCTGCCAGCTTCACAGTATCACGGCTGTCTATCCGCAGACAGACGCCCATGCCGAGCATTCTCTCGGTGAAGCTTTCGCCTGTTTCGATGGCATCTGCCATAAGCTTGGGAGGTTCGTCCTCTTTTACAGAGACCCTGCCGCCTATATGCAGCACGGCACGTTCCTGCACCAGCTTGCCTGCCCTCTCAAATGCTTTCGGGAAAACTATTACCTCCATCTCGCCTGTTTTGTCCTCGCAGGCGGCAAAGCACATAAGGTCGCCTTTTTTGGTGACCAGCGAACGTTTCTTCGTGACCATGACCATTATCTCTGCGGTCTTGCCGTCGCCCGAATGTGCAGCGTCGAGTATCGCCCTGACGGGGGTCAGCCCTGCGGCAGCCGCAAAGGGTTCGCAGCGGTCGATGGGGTGCATGGAAAGATACATTCCCAGTGCCTCACGTTCAAAGTCAAGCAGCTGAGATGTGTCATATTCGGGCAGGGAGACCATCGGCTTGTTGAGGGTGGCATTATCCTCGGGCTGTGCAGAGGTGAAGAAGTCCAGCTGACCTTCCAGCCTGTCAGCGGCGGACTTGCCCAGGTCACCCAGAATGATGCCGCTGTTGACCATTTTTTCGTGGCGGTTGCCCTCAAAGCAGTCAAAAGCGCCCGCCTTAATCATGGCTTCCACCATGCGCAGCTGAATATCGTGACCCTGTATGCGCCTGCAAAGGTCATGCAGGGAGGTGAACTTTCCGCCCAGTGTGCGTTCACGCAGAATGGCTGCTATGGCTGTGCTGCCAAGACCCTTTATCGCCAGCAGTCCGAAGCGGATATCATTGCCTTCACATACGAATCCACGTTCACTTTTGTTGATATCGGGCGGCAGCACCTTAACGCCGTGCTTGCGTGCAGCGGCGATGTATCCGTACAGCTTTTCTGCGCTCTCACCGATGGCATCGGTCATCAGGGCTGCAAAATACTGGCGGAAGTAGTGGCATTTGAGGTAAGCCGTGCGGTATGCCACAACAGCATAAGCAGCTGCGTGGGATTTATTGAAGGCATAGCTTGCAAAGCTCAGCATCTCATCGAATATCTCGTTTGCGGTATTTTCGGGGACGCCGTTGGCAACTGCGCCGCAGCAGACGCATTCCTCGCCGTAGATGAAAGCACGGCGCTCATTTTCAAGCACATCGGCTTTCTTTTTGGACATGGCACGGCGCACCAGGTCTGCACGACCCAGAGAGTAGCCTGCCAGCGTGCGGAATATCTGCATGACCTGTTCCTGATAGACTATGCAGCCGTAGGTGACCTCAAGTATCGGTCGCAGAAGGGGGTGCTTGTACCTGACCTGTGCGGGGTCGTGGCGGCAGCGGATATAGTTGGGTATGGAGTCCATAGGACCCGGACGGTAGAGTGCCAGCACAGCTATGAGGTCCTCGATGCCTGTGGGACGAAGCCTCATGATGGTGGAGGTCATGCCGCCAGATTCAAACTGGAAAACGCCTTCGGTCTCGCCACGGGACAGCATATCGAACACTGCCTTGTCATCAAGGGGGATATCCTCTATGCGCAGGTCGGGGTCTGTTTTGCGCACCTCATCGCAGCAGTGCTTGATTATGGTAAGGTTGCTGAGTCCCAGAAAATCTATTTTCAGCAGCCCCAGACGTTCCAGTATTGTCATTGTATACTGGGTCGAGACTGCGCCGTCCCTTGCATACAGCGGCACATAGCAGTCAACGGGTTCTTTGGTTATGACCACGCCTGCCGCATGTGTGGTGACATTGCGGGGCATGCCCTCTATCTTCATGGCGGCGTCGATTATCCTGCGGAGGGTCGGTTCGGTTTCGTACATCTGATGCAGGTCCTCTGACTTTTCCACCGATTCGGAAAGCGGCAGCCAGCGTGGTGCAGCCTTTGCAAGCCTGTCGCCTGTGGCATAGGGTTCACCCATGACCCTTGCGGCGTCACGAAGCGCCTGTTTTGCGGCAAGGGTGCCGAATGCATTTATCTGTGCGACGTGGTCGGCACCGTATTTTTCCACCACGTAGTCGATGACCTTCTGCCTGCCCTCGACGCAGAAATCTATATCGAAATCGGGCATGGAGACACGTTCGGGGTTGAGAAAGCGCTCGAACAGCAGGTCGTATTTCAGCGGGTCGATATCGGTGATGCCTATGCAGTATGCGCACAGGCTGCCCGCACCCGAACCACGTCCCGGTCCCACGGGGATATCACGGCTTTTGGCATAGTTTATGAAATCCCAGACGATGAGGTAATAGTTGGTATACCCCATTGATGTGATGACCGAAAGTTCATATTCCATGCGGCTGACAGCTTTTTCGGTGGGGGTGCCGTAGCGCTTGTAAAGCCCTTCACGGCACATGTCACGCAGGAACTTCTCATTGTCGGTGACGCCCTTGTAGCTGTAATAGGGCAGTATGGTATGACCGAAGGTTATCTCAACATTGCAGCGGTCGGCGATGCGCAGGGTGTTTTCCATTGCAGCGGGAATGGCGGGGTACAGCTTTGCCATTTCTTCGGCTGACTTGACATAGAATTCATCGCTCGGGAATTTTATTGCGGGAGACTCCAGTGTGGTGGCGGTGGATATGCACATAAGCACCTGCTGTGCTTCGGCGTCCTCACGGCGCAGATAGTGGCAGTCATTGGTAAGGCAAAGGGGAATGCCCGTATCCTGTGAGAGACGCACCAGCGACGGCATGACACGCTGTTCGGTGGGGTCTTTGTGGCGCTGTATCTCGATGAAGTAGTTGCCTTCACCGAATATCTCGTTGTAAAGCATTGCAGTCTCTAAGGCACCCTTGTAATTGGTGTCGGCTATCTTGCGGGCAAGTTCGCCTGCGATGCAGCCCGAAAGACATATAAGCCCCTCGTGGTATTTGCGCAGCAGTTCAAGGTCGATGCGGGGGCGGTTGTAGAAGCCCTCCGTATAGCCAAGCGACACCAGCTTTATCAGGTTTTTATAGCCTGTGTTGTTCTCGCAGAGGAGTATCAGGTGGTAGGGCTTGCTTTCGCCCGAATGCTTGTCATGGCGGCTGCCGTGGGCGACATAGACCTCACAGCCGATTATGGGCTTGATGCCTGCGGCTTTGCAGGCGTTATAGAATTCCACGGCGGCGAACATATTTCCGTGGTCGGTGACTGCGCAGGCAGTCTGACCCAGTTCTTTCAGCCGTGACATGAGTTCTTTGATGCGGCATGCGCCGTCAAGCAGGGAATATTCTGTATGAAGATGGAGATGCACGAACTCCGCCATTGTTTCACCGCCTTTACGATCAGATATTTGTACATAAGATATTATAGCACATTTGTACGCATTTGCCAATAGGCAGAGTAAAGAAAAAATGATGAATAGGTTCATTCGGGTGCGCAGGCGGGAGGAACTTTCGGATAACATAAACTTCTTCAAGTTACGATATGACGCCGTTTATCGGGGGAAAAGAACACATAAAAATACTTATCTCTTGTTACGCCTGTGTATAAAACGGTGTGTTAAAGGGCTGACCATAAATTAAAATGATTTTACGAAAGCTAAAATAATTCACGAAAATATACTGCTTTGTACAATGTTTTTATCATATCTTGACAATGTTGTTCGTATATGATAAAATCATACTATATATAGGGTGATCATAAATACGAGGAAGGGAGGTCATCGGTATGGCACGACGTACAGTGCGCAGGGTAAGCAATAATGTGGCAGGCTACACACTGCCGAAATACAGCGTGCTGATGTCGGTGTACGACAAGGAACTTCCCGAGAACCTCAATCAGAGTCTGGAGTCGATGCTGAAGCAGACCTATCCGCCTTCGGATTTTGTGCTGGTGTGTGACGGCAAGCTGACGAATGAACTGGACGTCATAGTAAAATCATTTCAGAACGAGTACAAACGGATATTCCGCATAGTCAGGATAGATGAGAACGTGGGTGCGGGCAAGGCGGTCAACAAGGGTATAAAGGCATGCCGATGCGAGTACATAGTCCGCATGGACAGTGACGATGTATCAAAGCCCGACAGATGCATGAAAGAGATGCTGATGTTTGCGGTGAAGCCCGAACTTGACATAGTGGGCAGCTTTGTTGAGGAGTTCGATGACCTTACCGACAAGACGGTGGCGCTGAAAAAAGTGCCGCTGGTGCAGAAGGACATACTCAGCTATTCAAAGCGGCGCAATCCCTTCAACCGACAGACGGTGGCATTCCGCAAAAGCAAGGCGATGGAGGTGGGCGGTTACAGCGACCTGAAGCTTTGCGAGGATTACGAATTTGCGGTGAGGATGCTGGCAAACGGTGCTGTCGGGCAGAACATACCCGAGGTGCTGGTGCGCTACCGTGTCAGCGAGAACACCCCCGAGATACGCCGCAGCTGGCGGCTGACGAAGGGATTCGTGGCGGTGAGATGGAAGCTGTTCACCGAGGGTTACATAGGGTTTCGGGATTTCTTCCCGCCCTGTTTTTTACAGCTGATGCTGTTCATACTGCCCATGAGGTTCACAAGGTGGTTTTACAGGAAATTCCTGAGAGACACCAGGATAAAACCGCCCACAGC
>CAMNMO010000061.1 GCA_946544695.1 uncultured Ruminococcus sp.
ACCGTGCGCCTTCGCCTTTTCCCTGACTGCAAAGTGGGTCTGTTCGCCCAGCATAGTCTCACCGAACAGTATTATGCCGTCAACGCTGTCATAGTCTATCAGCTTGTAGACCGACATCTCGCCGTTCAGCAGGTCATCGGGTATAACAAGGTCCATATCTATGGGCGGTTTGCTGGTGGGGTTGTAAAATACCAGCAGATTCACCCCCAGCTGACCGCACCTGTCCTTTATGCCCCGAACAACGTCCATTTCATATTCCAGATCAAAGCCTGTGACACACACAGCGATAGTCTTTCTTTTCAAAGAAACTTCCCCGCTTTCCGATCATTTTTACGCAAGCATGCCATTTACGGCACCACCCATATTATCACATATATGATGATATTATACCATCACATCGCAGTTATTTCAAGCTGTTTGTATGAAAAAATTAATATAAATACCATATTGCGGCGGGCAGACCACTTTCGTCATTCGGCAGAGATCCCGCAGGTACGGCTTTTTGAGCTTATCTAGACATCTGTGCCGCAAAGATAAAAAACTGACATATCCTCACCGTGACACCTTGCGGCGCAAAAATGACAAAACTGTCACTTTCAAATTCACTGAAGTGTCATTTTGGGATATTATAATAAGATCAACATAAAGAACGGAGGACAACAAAATGGAAATTCTGAGAGTTGAAAATTTGGTTAAAGAATACGGTGAGGGCGAAACAAAGGTCAAGGCGCTTGACGGCGTATCATTCTCGGTGGAGAAAGGCGAGTTCGTTTCGGTCATAGGACCTTCGGGAAGCGGCAAATCCACGCTGCTGCACATTCTGGGCGGCGTTGACAAGCCCACTTCGGGCAGGGTCATCATCGACGGCACTGATATCTGTTCGCTGGGCGAAGATAAGCTGGCAGTGTTCAGGAGACGTCATATAGGACTTGTTTATCAGTTCTACAACCTGATGCCCGTGCTGAATGTGGACGAGAACATAGCGCTCCCCCACCTGCTGGACGGCAGAAAGCTTGACAAGGACAGACTTGACAACATCGTTGACCATCTGGGACTTTCCGAGAGGCGTGAGAATCTCCCCTCTCAGCTTTCGGGCGGTCAGCAGCAGAGAGTTTCCATCGGGCGTGCACTTTACAGCCGCCCCGCAATACTGCTGGCAGATGAACCCACAGGCAACCTGGACAGAAAGACAGGCGATGAGATAGCCGCCCTGCTGAAAGAATCCAACCGTGTGCAGAAACAGACACTTATCCTTATAACCCACGATGAACGCCTTGCGCTCCAGGCAGACAGGGTCTTCTATCTTGAGGACGGCAGACTGGTCAGGAACGAAACAGTCAGAACAAGAGTATGACTTAACGGAGAGAAGCAAAATGAACAATATAGTTTTCAAAGTAACAAAGAAATACATGAAGCTCAACCGCCGCCGTACAGCGATAGCTTTCATGGGCATAACCCTCATGGTCATCATGATGACCTGCGTTTTCGTCGGCAAGGAAACTGTCATGAAATACCTTGACAAGGTAGCTTCTCTTGATAAGGGCAGCTGGCACATAGCAGCCTTCGACCTGGACGCTGAAAGTGCAAAGACCATTGCTTCCCGTGATTATGTTGAAAAGTCAGGTATTTCAGAGCAGATGGAATGCCTTGATTTCCCTCAGACAGGTATCCCCGAAATAACACCCTATCTGAACATAAGGGCATTCTCGGATGAGTGCTTTGAAATGAACAACATCACCATAACCGAAGGCAGACTTCCCCAGAATAAAAACGAGCTGATAATATCGGAATATGCGCTCGAAACCGGCGCTGACATAAAGCCCGGCGACAAGATAAGCGGTGAATTTTTCAGACGCATAATGGTCTCCACACTCGAAACAGGGGAAACATGTTTCCCCTTCGCAGGTTTTACACTGCCCGCAGGCGAAAGCAAAGAGATATCGAACTCCTTCGCTTTCTACGGTGATAACGAGTCATTCTATGAGAAAAAGGAAATGACAGGTCTTACGGCTGACTACACCATTGTAGGCATCATGAAAAGCCCGTCTTTCGAGAAGCGTGGCGACGGCAGCTTTGCAGCACTCACTTACCTTGATGGACCGGACAATGATACGGTGAATATACTTATCCGCCTTCACACTGAAAAGATATCGGGAACAGAAGAAGTCAGAGATGATATAGAGTCTCTTATCGGCAGAGAACCCGAGATGGAATACAACGAAATGCTGCTGGCATTTTCTGCAATGTCAGGCGACTCCAACATCAACACCATAGTCACATTCATGGAGGTCTTCTTCACCCTGTTCACTATGGCAGCATCTGTGATACTCATATACAACGTGTTCAACATGTCATTCGCTGAAAGAACAAAGTATCTGGGCATGCTTTCCTCCGTAGGTGCGACCCGCCGCCAGAAAAGACAGAGCATCTATTATGAGAGTTTTGCACTGCTGATGCCCGCACTTCCCGCAGGCATCATCATCGGAATGGGTATCGTATACGGTGCGTCCCAGCTGCTGAAGCCCCGCTTTGACGACATGCTTTCCATCGTCGGCAAGGTATACTCTGATGACATACCCATGACCCTTTCATTCGGCATATCAGAGATAGTGATAGTTATTGTAATGTGTGTTGTTACAGTGCTTATCTCCGCACTGATACCCGCCATAAAGATAAGCCGCATACCTCCCGTTGAGAGCGTAAAGGGTGCAGCTGACAACTACACCAAGAACAAGAAGCGTTTCAAGACACAGAAGGACCTGCTTAAAAAAGGCAAGCCGGAAATTCTGCTGGCAGTAAATTCCACAAACCGCACCAAGCACCTGACCAGGAGCATAATCCGAAGCATAACAGTTTTTGCCACCCTTATCATGGTGACACTGTACGGTGCTAACTCCATCATCAAGGTAGTTGAGACCAAAACTCAGGAAAGCGGCTTGCTGCCTGATGACGACAGATTCAACTATGCAGCACTTACAGATATGAAGACCCAAAAGTATGAGACCGCCAAAAAAGCCCTTGAAGATGACAAGTCCGTTACTGCAACAAAACAGATAAATATGTCGCTCCTAGATTTCTACATATCTTTTGATGAATTATCAGAAGATGTTGACAACGCTTACAGAGATATATGGGCACAGTACGAAGGCAACCTGCCTGAGAACTGGAAAAAATACAGAAAGGATATATTGCAGGATCAGATAATGATCAGTGCTGTGATGGTCGAGGACGAAGAATTTGCATATCTGGCAGGCAGAGGCGATGCTGATATGTCCATAGCCGAAAACACCGACGTGCCCGCTGCACTGGTATACAACGATCTGGACATCACCACTGATACAAACTTCAATTCAGGCGACTGCAAGGGCTACAAGTATATCAATGTCTCCAACATCATAAATAAAGAAAAAGGCGAGGACATACACCTTGTGCACTATGACCCCAAAATAGAGGACAACAAATATGATGCCCTGAAAGTGGCAGGCACCGTAGATGCAGATGATATCAAGGGCAGATATAAGATAATCCCTGACTGTATCTACATTTTCATCAACGAAGTGGCAGCAGAACAGTATTTCTCTCAGGAAAACATATTTCCCAGCAGCATCATACTGTTTGAAGATGAAGATGATGATTCACTGAGGAAACTCAGCGAACTGTTCAACAGCTGTGTTGACGAAACAGGAGACGATCCGGTGATGCTGCTGAAGCTGGAAAACCTTGACATGGCAACAAGCATAAAGCGTGTAGTCACTGAGATAATCAAGATATTGGCTTACTGCTTCACCGCAATGATATCACTGGTATGCCTGCTTAACCTGTATAACTCCATCAGGGGCAGGGCTGCCGAGCGCACAAAGGAAACAGCAATTCTGCGCTCGATGGGCATGACCGACAGGCAGTTCACAAAAATGCACGACCTTGAAAACCTGATGCTGCTTAGCAAGGGTCTGTTGATCGCAGCACTTATATGCACTGCACTTTGTCTGGCTATGAGGAGCGTGGTAGTTGATTTCTTCGGCAATGTGCGTGTGCCGTCACCCGTGATACTGGCACTGGTGATATCCGCTGTGACCGCAGCTGTTTCAGCACTGATGACCAGGGTATGCAACCGCAGCAGCAAGGAAGACATCATAAGCGAGATAAGAAAAGAGACAGTCTGACGACCCGAAAAAATAATACAGAACGCCGTCATCCATCACACTGACGGCGTTTTTCATGCCTGCGCCGACCTTAGTGAGAACAGTTCACGGAAATCAATTTTGACAAAACACAGCTGTATTTTTGTGTATTCCCCCCGCCTAAGGCGGGGGGAATACACTCAACACCATATTTTACAGCCGTAATGCATGTTCAAACCTTTGTATTATGCAAAATTTGATTTCCGTGGAGAACAGTTCAGCATTTCTTGACAAAGCGGCGTGAATGTGGTATAATATAGTTAAAAAAATAAATAAATCAACATTACTAAAATGTAATGAAGGTGAGATATATGAAGATATTACTGGTCGAAGATGACCCGATGATACAGGAAGGACTAAAACTGTCACTGACATCCGAGGGCTGCGAGCTGAGGACGGCTTCTTCGGTGGAGGAAGCTAAAAAGCTTATAAATGACGATTACGATATTTGCATACTTGATGTTATGCTGCCCGACGGCACAGGGTATGATGTCTGCGCCGAGATACGCAGAAAGGGCGATACGCCTGTGATATTCCTGACCGCCTGCGATGACGAGCTGCACACTGTGCTCGCCCTTGAAAACGGCGCTGACGACTACATCGCAAAGCCGTTCCGCATGAGGGAACTGATGGCGAGGATAAAGGCTGTGCTGAGGCGCACAGGCAAAAAGACCGACAGCGAAGAACTGATAAAGGTGGGCAGCAACGATGTGAATATCCGTGCGGGCAAGGTGTTCCGAAACGGCACCGAGGTAATACTTACCGCAATGGAATACAAGCTGCTTATGATATTTATAAATAACAGAGGAGCTGTGCTTTCAAGGCAGCAGCTGCTGCATAATATCTGGGACGTTGCAGGTGACTATGTGACAGACAACACACTGACGGTCTACGTAAAACGCCTGCGTGAAAAGCTGGAGAACGGAGATGAGGTCATACAGACGGTGCGTGGACTGGGGTACAGGCTGATATGACGATGCGTGGATATATAAGGGCTGCCGCAGCTTCTGCGGCAGTTTTACTGTGTGTGATGCTGCGCAGCGCACTCGGGTGTGCGGTGGTCATGGGCATACTTGCAGCAGCGCTGCTGGCTGAGGGCTTTATCGCTGACCTATGGTACAAGCGCAGGCTGGAAAGTCTCATAACCTACATAACAAAAGTTCAGGACGACCTTACGCTGGCAGCACCCGAATGTTCTGCCGAAGGGCAGCTGGGCATTCTGCAAAGCGAGATATACAAGGTCGTGGCGCTGCTGCGTGAACAGTATTCGGGCGAGAAAAGGCAGAAGGAGTATATGTCTGACATGCTTTCCGACATATCCCATCAGGTGAAAACCCCCCTTACTGCCATACAGCTTATGACCGAACTGCTGGAACAGCCGGGTCTTGAGGAAGAAAAACGCCTTGAATACGCCGAGAAGATAGATTCGCAGCTGGGCAGGATAACCTGGCTGATACGAAACCTGCTGACACTTTCGCAGCTTGAAGCGGGCGTGCTGAAAATGAAGCCCGCTGATATAAGTCTGCGGGAACTGATGGAGGATATCAACGGTTCGCTGGAGATAATGGCTGAGGTCAAGGGCGTGTCACTTGAAACGAAAGTGCCCGATGTAATGATCGCTGCCGATCGTCACTGGCTGCGTGAGGCGCTTATGAACATAATCAAGAACTGCATAGAACACACCGACGAGGGCGGCTATGTGAGGATAGATGCCGAACAGAACAATATCAGCACCCTCATAACCATAGAGGATAACGGCAGCGGCATAAGCAAGACCGACCTGCCCCATATTTTCGAGAGGTTCTACAAGGCTGAAAATTCTTTGGCACAAAGCGTGGGCATAGGGCTGGCACTGGCAAAACAGATAATAAACACGCACAGCGGCACCATTGATGCCGAAAGCGAAAAAGGCAGGGGCACGACCTTCACGGTCAAGCTGTATAATATGTGACACCGCCCGAAAATGACAAAACTGTCACTTCAGGATTCACTGAGAAGTCACTATTCTGTGTTAATATTATATACAGAAAGCAGGAAGGCTTTCAAAACAGAATAAAAGGAGATAATGAAAAATGAACAGACATGTAATAATAAGAGCAGCAATGGCAGTCCTCTGGATGGTCATAGGTATTTTCAGAATGATACAGGCAGGCGACGTTAAAGGCGGTGTGCTGTCACTGGCAGTGGGCGTGGCTTTCGGCGTAAGTGCTTTCAGCATGCTGAGAAAGAAGTAAGATAACTATGGGAACACTGATGGATATACGCTCGCTGAAAGCCTGGTACACACCTGAAAAGCATGTACTCAAAGGGCTTGACCTGACACTTGACGAACACAGCGTCGTCGGGCTGATAGGACTTAACGGTGCGGGCAAGACCACACTTATGAACGTGCTGTGCGGGCTGCATGACGGCTTTGAATGCGCATCACAGCAGTACGGCGGCAAGGCTTTCACCTTTGACGGGAATGACTTCAAGGGCGACAGATACATCGTTTTTTCTGAGGACGAGTCCTTCGGGTATTTCTGCTTTGATGAATACCTCACCTACGTTTTTGACTGCTACGGCAAAAAGCCCGACAAGGCTTATGTCGATACACTGGTGGAGAGATTCGGTTTCGGTGAGTATCGTGGCGTGCTTATAAAGGACCTTTCGCTGGGCAACAGGCGCAAGGCTTACCTGATAACAGGGTTTGCGCTGAAACTTCCCCTGCTGCTGCTTGATGAACCTGTAAACGGACTGGACTTCAACAGCACAGAAACGCTGTATTCGCTGATAGCAGGCTACAAGGAGTTCGGCACGGTGCTGTTCTCATCACACATACTGGAAAGTGTGACGCTGACCTCAGACAAGGTACTGGTGCTGGAAAACGGCGTTATCGCAAAGACCTACACAGGCAGCGGCATAACCCCCGAAAATATCCGTGCGTCACTGGGAACGGAGGAAGGCAATGTTTAAGCTGCTTTCAAGGAAGCTGCTGGGTGAGAAGTGCAAAAGCGGCTTAAAGTCGCTGTTCATCTCGGCGGTCATAGGTTACAGCATGTCGTCGATAGGCAGCATAAAGATCTCGGGCAGGGTGCTGGTGCTGACGGTCATATTCTTCACAGGCACGCTGGTGATACAGACCCTTTCTTCAAAGGAAAACGCAAGACTGCTGCGTGGGCTGTTTGCCATGCCCTGCAATGAAAAGCGCACCCTGTGGGAATACGCTGCGGCGGTGGGCGCTTATGTCATCATGACTAAGCTTTCGCTGGTGGCTGCACTGTTTGCTGCCTTCTCAAAGGTCACTCCCCTGCGGGTGGGACTGTTCCTGCTGGGGGCTTTGTATGCGGTGTTCGGCGGAATGGCTGCTTTCGGGCATTTTCGCAAGAGACCGTACATCTCAGCACTGTTCGTGGCTGCGGGCATAGCTATGGCTTTCCTGCTGCCTGAGGGTGCAGCGGGCGCTTTGATACTGGCTGCTGCTGACCTCGCAGCTGCTGCGGTGATGAACTTTATCCCCCTTGACAACTTCCGTGTACGTGAGACTTCCGCTAAACGGACAGTTGTACACAAGTCGGGCAGCGGCATGCTGATACCCCGCTATGTGCTGCGCTACCTGACGGAAAACAAGAACTACATCGTATCAAGCGTGATAACTGTGGCATTCTCGGTGTTCCTTGCACTCAACTCGCAGAAGATGGGACTTTTCATGGGCTGCGGCATGGGCATGGCGCTGATATCGGTGAACTCGCCTATGGCTGTCATCGTAAGTTCAAATCGTGGGCTTGACCGCAAGCTGAACGCACTGCCCTCAAAGACACGCAGGTTCTTCCTGCCCTACGGCGCAGCGCTGTTCTGCTTTTACCTGATAAGCTTTGCTGTCTACCTTGCGGCGTTCTGCATCGCAGGCGGTCATGCGGGCATAAGGGGATTTATCACAGCACCCGTTTTCGCAGCTGAAAGCGCCGCATTCGTGGCAATGCTGGAAAACCGCTTCACCATCAGGAACTGGAAGACCGAACCCGACCTGTGGCACAATCCCAGAAAATACATACTGCCTGTGCTGCTGATGCTTGAAGCAGCGGCAATATTTTCGATATGAATAACACAAAAGCCTTTCTCCCGAAGTTTCGGGCAGAAAGGCTTTACTATTGTTTTTACTTTTTGCAGGAAATTATGATATCGCAGATACGGTCCACCTCTGCAACAGTCAGGTCGGCGTAGAGGGGCAGTGTCAGCACCGCCTTGCTTACCTTCAGCGCTTCGGGGGTATCGTTGGGGTCGAACCTGCCTTCAAAGCACTCAAAGGTGTTTGTCAGCGGGTAGAAATACTTTCTTGCGAATATATTGTGTTCAGCCAGCACGCTGTATACATCGTCACGGTCACATCCGAAAACATCAGCATCTATCACAACAGGGAGATATGCGTAATTGGGCTTCACATCGGGAGAATACCTGTTCAGCCTTATGCCGTCCAAGCCGTCAAGCCTTTCATGATAGCGCCCTACCACACTGCCACGCTTTGCTATCTCCTCATCGACATGGCGCAGGTTGCATATACCCATTGCAGCACTGAACTCGTTCATCTTCGCATTGGCACCCACAGATTCCACCTTTTCGGGACCGTGTATGCCGAAGTTTTTCAGGTCGTATATCTTGTCACCGAATGCCCGGTCCTTAAAGCATACCGCACCGCCCTCGATGGTATTATATCCCTTTGTGGCATGGAAACTGAAGCAGGAAGCATCACCGAAAGAACCCACGCCCCTGCCCTTGTAGGTCTCGCCAAAGGTGTGTGCCGCATCATAGATGACTTTCAGACCGTATTTGTCGGCAATGCGCTGTATCTCCTCGATATTGCAGATATTGCCGTAAACGTGCACGGGCACTATGGCTGAGGTCTTATCGGTTATCAGTGATTCTATCCCCGTCACATCTATCGTGAAATCTTCGGGGTCGATATCGCAGAACACAGGTGTCAGACCGTTCCTGACGATGGCATGGGTGGTCGATGCAAAGGTGAAGGGTGTGGTTATGACCTCACCTGTCAGCCCCAGTGCCTGCATGGTCAGTTCAAGCGCCATGTGACCGTTTGTGAGAAGGTCTATCTTCTCGACGCCCAGATAGCTTTTCAGTTCCTCCTGAAGCTTTTTGTGCTTGGGACCCATGTTGGTCAGCCAGCGGGTATCCCAGATATCCCTTATCTCGTCACAGTATTCCTCAAAGGAAGGCATTGATGACCTTGTGACCAGTATCTTGCCTGTAACGTACTTGTCTATCATTTTGGTATAGTTATTATCGTTCGAGTTCATACTTATCGTATCTCCCTATAAGCATATTGTTTCCGTCCTCGTCAAGCACCTTGACGGTATCATAGATCTTATCTATCGTGCGAATGAGTTCCTGCTTGTCGTCAGAACAAAGATAGATGCGGCAGAACACCTGCGAATAATCAGCAGGCAGCCTGCACACCGTGCCCACATGCATCTTTTTTGAAACATAGATGACGCAGTTTTCACGGCTTATCTCGTCAAGTCCGCTGATGCTTGCGATGGTGCCTTTTGTGGCAAGCAGGGTAAGCGTGATGCCTGTTTTATCAAGGCGGGGATCGTCCTTCTCGTCAATAAGACGATCGTCGCCCATTGTTCCTGTCAGGGCGTGGCGTATCATCATCTGCACAACGTTCATGCCATTGATGAAGTCCGAATAATGGAAGGAAAGCGAGCCTTCCAGCCTGAAACCGAGATCCACACAAACAAAGCTCCCGTTTCTCATCTTGCCCTGCATGAGCGCATATCCGTTCTTCATGCCCAGCGAACTAAACAGTTCCCTGTACTGTTTATCCTGCTTTTCCATAAAACCCTCAAGATATTTTGAGGGGTAAACATTTCCGACAGCCTGCTTGATGATACCGCCGCCAAAGCCGAAATCCACCATTATCCTGTCAAGTGAATTGGAAAGTGTTGCCTTACCGTTGTGGATAGTGTAGAAAAATACAGGCTCATATCTTGGATCATCACCGTCAAGAAAGCCTTCGATGATAGCTTTATTGCTTACCGAACTTTTGCAGGCAGCCTCATAAGCCGCATCAAGCTCGTCACGGTCTTTGCAGACAGACACACCTCTGCTTCCCGCATTATCCACAGGCTTGACTATCACGGGGAAGCTTATATCCTCATCGTCTATGCTGTATGCGGTCGTTGCGGGTATTCCCGCATTTACGCACGCCTCACGGAATCTGTCCTTGCTGAATATCACTTCCAGGTCGGCGCCTTCGGTGTAGCAGTGAAAGCCCATTCTTTTGCACAGCTTTGTCAGGCATTCCACACGCCGCTCACTGTATCCCGCCAGACAGCCGTCCACATTCCTGTCCCTGCATATCTTCTCCAGTGCGTCCATATCAGACCAGCTTATGTCGTAGGCTTCATCGGCAGCATACTTTGCAGGTGCCAGCGACCAGTCGGTATGGTTATCGGTGACGATGGTGTAAACGCCGAGCTTCTTAGCTTCGTTTATTATCTCGATCTCCACATTGGTCGCCCCGAGTATAAGCAGTCTTTTACCTTTAAGCTCCATCATATTGCTCCTTTTTCCTCCAGCTTTGTCAGTATGTATGCCATAGCGTCCCTGTCATAGCGCTGGTCAACAGGCAGCGGCAGTATGTTCATTGCGTAGTCGTATTCAAGACTGTCCCTGTCACAGCAGTCAGTCACATCGCCCCACAGCATGGGCACGAATATCTTCATCTGCTGGAGTTCCTTCCTGACCCTTACGCCGTCATCAAGATACAGCGGGTACATGAAAGCACCCTCAGGCACAGTCAGCCTCAGCCTGTTGATGCCGCCCAGCCTTTCGTGCAGAAAGCTGAAATTCTCGGTCCTGCGCTTTATGATGCGCTCATAGTCATAGGACCTCAGCAGGTCATCGGTCAGCCTTGACATGCGCTTTATGGGCTCATCGGCAAAAAACTTGTTATTGTCGGAAGATTCCTTGTAAAATTCCCCCGCATTCCGCTCGAAGCGTCCCAGAATGTAATGTATGCGCTCAAAGGATTCATCTGCGGGCAGTTCACGGTCAAGCCTTTTGTCGCTGTACACGAAAGC
>CAMNMO010000062.1 GCA_946544695.1 uncultured Ruminococcus sp.
GTCAGCCTTATAAGAAAACCCTGTGGGCACCGCAGACTTGAAGGCGTCATAATAGGTGCAGAAGGTATTTTCTTTAAGCCAGAAAACTATCTTCAGCATCTCGTCGGTCAGAAGGCTCTCGCTGTCGATAACAGCTAGAACAGGCTTCATTCTTTTGACACTTCCGTCATCATCACATATCCTTGTAACAAGCCCGATGACACGGTTATTTCCACGCCCGAATGACACGAACACCCTCATGCCCGCTTTAAGCTGCGGCCTGAGCTTTTCGGGTATAAGGTAGCTGTATTCAGCATCAAAACTGTATGCTGCGTGGCTCAGCGCCACCATTGCAACAGAACCTATATCCCCCATTTTTCAGACCTCCGCCGTCATCAGTTTTTAAGTGATGCATCCTCTATTATCTTATATTCGCCTGCTGCGAACTCATCAACTGCGGTCTTAACAGGCTTTTCTTCAAGCACCTTTTCATTCTTGCTTGCTTCATCAGTGATCTCTCTCGCACGCTTTGCAACAGCGATCACAAGTGAATAATAGCTCTCATTGTTTTTAAGTATCTGACAAACTGCTGGTCTAAGCATTTTCAAGCACCTCTCGTATCATTTTCTTTACATCTTCATTTTTGGGACTGAACCTTTCTGCTGGTTCAGCATCACCTTTTATGCCGTTGATAACGGCACAGAAATCTTCGACCGCTTTATCGAGGTCGTCATTCATTATCACATAATCATACTTATCAGCCTTAGCTATCTCGCCTGCCGCCTGAGCCACACGCTTTGCAATGGTCTTTTCATCTTCCGTGGCACGCTTATGCAGACGTCTGTCAAGCTCAGCGATGGACGGAGGAAGGATAAACAGCGAGTAAGCATCTTTCCTGAGTTCCTTCACCTGAAATGCACCCTGAGTCTCGATCTCAAGGATAACGTCCTTGCCCGCCGCCATGTTATCCTCAACCGGCTTGCGGGGAGTTCCGTAGTAATTTCCCGAATAGCAAGCATGCTCCAGGAAACCGTCCTCAGCGATCATCTTCTCAAAAGCCTCAACAGAGAGGAAATGATAGGTCACACCCTCAGTATCCTCATCTCTCGGCGGTCTTGTCGTACAGGAAACAGAATAGAAAACATCGCTGTTTTCAAACGCCCTGTGCATTATAGTACCCTTTCCACAGCCTGATGGTGCGGAAACAATTATAAGCTTTGCATTATTTTCACTCATTATCCTCTTCCTCCTCGGCTGCTCTGCCGCATACAGTTTCAGGCGATACCGCAGAAAGTACAACATGGTCGCTGTCCATGATGACAACAGTACGTGTCTTTCTGCCGTAAGTCGCATCTATCAGCGTACCTTTGTCTCTTGATTCCTGTATCAGCCTTTTTATGGGTGCCGAGTCGGGTGCAACTATCGCTATCACCCTTGCTGCCGACACCATATTGCCATAACCGATATTTATCAGCTGCATGATCTCACCTATTCGATATTCTGGATCTGTTCCCTGATCTTCTCTATCTCGGCTTTAAGGTCTACCACCTTTTTGGTGATGGTAAGATCGTTTGCCTTCGAGCCTATCGTATTGACCTCCCTGTTTACCTCCTGAACCAGAAAATCAAGTTTTCTGCCCACAGGTTCCTCACTGGCTATAAGGTCACGGAACTGCGAGATATGGCTTCTGAGCCTTACAGTTTCCTCATCTATCGCTACCTTATCGGCAAACACAGCGACCTCGGTAAGTATCCTCTGCTGGTCGATCTTGTCAAGCTCCACCGATCTCAGAGTTTCCTTGATCTTTTCATAGAGTCTTTCGCTGTAACTCTGTGCCACTGACGGCTGATGCTCCTCTATCTCTCCCACCGTTTTCTCGATAAGATCGAGCCTTGAGCTGATATCATCGAACATCTTTCTGCCTTCGGTCTCTCTCATCTCAACGAATCTGTCGAGTGCAGTCTGTGCAACGCCCTTGACCTGCTCCCAGATAACCTCCTCATCATCTGTCTTTTTGACAACTGTGAAGATGTCGGGAAGTCTCATCACATTTGAAAGAGTCAGGTCATCACTGAGACCCAGCTCGTCCGCCGAAGCCCTCAGTGCATCAAGATAACCTTTTGCGACTGACTTGTTCAGCTCTATCTCAGCATCGGTGCCTTCCTGATTGTAAATGCTGACCGATACCTCGACCTTGCCACGTGAGATACCGCTTTTAAGAAACGATTTGAGCTTCTCATCGAGATAGCCGTAAGCTCTGGGTGTTCTTGCAGTAAACTCATAATATCTGTGATTTACCGAACGGATCTCAACAATGATCTCCCTGCCCTCTGCCACGACATGCTCTCTGCCGAAGCCTGTCATACTTTTAACCATATATCTGCTTTCCTTTCTGCAAAATGCTATTTTATCAAAGCATAATATTCAAATTATATTATAGCATTTTTCAGGTAAATAAGCAAGGTTTTTTAACAATATTTTATGATTGTTTTTACATTCAGTTCATATAATTCCAAATGCTTCCGAAAGACAGCTGCCTATCGACCTGTGGGGATACTTCATAAAGCGTTCCTTATCGGTGGAACCTGTTGTTACCGCTGCAAAATCAACACCTGCATTAACTGCTGTTTCAGCGTCGATATAGCTGTCACCCACATACAGCACTTCATCTGGACTTACACCCAGCTGTTCCATAGCCTTCAGGATACCCTGCGGGTCAGGCTTAGGTGCCGAAACATCTTCCAGCCCTACGATAAGGTCATAAGGGTGAACGCCCAGCTGCATCTCAAATGACTCAACTATCCTGTAACGCATCTTTGTGGAGACTATCGCAGTTTTCACGCCTGAGCTGCGCAGCTTTTTCAGAACAGGCAGAGTGTCTTCATAGAAATATGTATGCGCTGACATTACCTCATTTGCCTTTTCAACGTAGATCTTCCGCATATCCTCACGCAGAGGATTCATCGGTATGCCTGTAAGTATATCGAAAGAATCCTGTAAGGTATGTCCAATAGTGTTATATATCGTCGTATCATCGGGGATATCACAGCCAAAATGCGCAAGCGTATGCTTGAAGCATTCGAGTATACCACGGGAAGAATCCGCAAGAGTCAGGTCAAAATCAAAAATATATGCCTTATAATCACTCATAACACACCTCGTCATCATTACATAATCCAACTTTTATATCATACCATGTTCAAGAGAATATTTCATTACAACTTATGAAAAAATTTGAAAAAAGACTTTTCATTCGCATAAAAATGTGTTATAATAAAAACAGGAATTTGTAGATTTTTAACAACGGAGGTATGACAATGGTCAATATAGAAGAAAACAAGGAAAAATTCACGGAAATATACAAAGAAAACATAACCCGTGCAGGTTCTGATAAACTGCTGAATTACCTTTTGAGCGAAAACAGCGACTTTTTCACGGCACCCGCTTCCACAAGGTATCACTGTGCTTATGAGGGCGGTCTTTGTGACCACAGTCTGCATGTATATTACTGCCTGAAAGATTATCTGGAAAGGAACAGGGTAAGAGATGAATACGGACTTGAATATCCCGCAGAGAGTATCGCACTTGTGGCACTTCTGCATGATATATGCAAGGTCAACCTGTACAGGACAAGCTTCAGGAACAAAAAGAACGATGTGACAGGACAGTGGGAAAAAGTGCCATACTATGAGTTTCACGATACCCTGCCCTACGGACACGGTGAAAAGTCTGTATACATAGTCAGCAGCTACATGCGCCTGACCCGTGAGGAAGCAATGGCGATAAGATGGCACATGGGCTTTTCAGGTGAAGAAAACAAGAACACCATAGGTCAGGCACTTGGCATGTATCCCCTTGCGCTCGCCACACACATAGCTGATATGGAAGCTACTTTCTACATCGAGGGTGAGGAAGACAACTGATGAGGATATTCATTGATGCTGACGGCTGCCCTGTCGTTAAACTTACCATCGACATTGCCGCACGGCATGGAATCGAAGTAACGATAGTCTGCGATACTTCCCACGAATATTCGGGCTGTGATGCTGAGGTCATAACTGTTGACAAGGGTGCTGACAGTGCAGACTTCAAACTGGTCAACATGATGAGTGCGGGCGATATAGCTGTCACACAGGACTACGGACTGGCGGCGATGTGCCTTTCAAAGCGGGCATTCGCTTTGAACCAGAACGGCATAGTCTACACCAATGACAATATCGACAGCATGCTTATGTCAAGACACCTGAACAAAAAGCTGATACGCAGCGGCAAGCATTTAAAGGGTCCTAAAAAACGTACATCTTCTCAGAATGAAAGCTTTGCCGCAGCACTGGAAAGTCTGATAAACAAGCTGAAAACCGAAAACAATGGATAATCGGTCCGCAATATAAAGAACTCATAACGAAACATAAACGAACGGAGGTCATGACATTGAACATCAAAAAGATACTGAAAGAACTTACACTTGAAGAAAAAGCAAGCCTTTTATCGGGCGCTGATTTCTGGCACACCAAAGCAGTCGAACGGCTGGCGATACCGCAGATAATGGTATCCGACGGTCCTCACGGACTGAGAAAAAACGCTGAGGGTTCAGCCAACCCGAATGAAGCTATAAAAGCTGTATGCTTCCCCACTGCAAGCGCACTGGCGTGTTCTTTTGACAGGAATCTGCTGACCATGATGGGCAAGGCGCTTGGTGAGGAATGTCAGGCTGAAAACGTATCGGTCATACTGGGACCCGGCTGCAACATCAAGCGTTCACCGCTGTGCGGACGCAACTTTGAGTATTTCTCAGAGGACCCGTATCTTGCATCTGAAATGGCTGCTGCGTATATCAAGGGCGTGCAAAGCAAAGGTGTGGGCACTTCGCTTAAACACTTTGCCGCTAACAATCAGGAAACACGCAGGCTTACTGTAAACGAGCGGATAGATGAAAGAACTCTCAGGGAGATATATCTTGCTGCATTTGAAGGTGCGGTAAAGCAGGCAGCTCCCTGGACGATAATGTGTTCATACAACCGCATAAACGGGCATCATTCTTCACAGAACAAGTGGCTGCTGACTGATGTACTGAGAAATGACTGGGGCTACAATGGTCTTGTTATGAGTGACTGGGGCGCTGTTGATGACAGAGTTGCAGGTGTCAAAGCGGGACTTGACCTGGAGATGCCTGCAAGCTTCGGCAAGAATGACAAGCTTATAGTCGATGCCGTAAACAGCGGCAAGCTTAGCATGAGACAGGTCGATAAATGTGCAGAGCGTGTACTGAGACTTGTGGACAAGGCAGAAGAAAGCAGAACACCCACAAAGTGGGACATGGAGGCACATCATGAACTGGCAGCGAAAATCGAATCGCAGTGTGCGGTACTGCTGAAAAACGATGAGGATATCCTGCCGCTCGGAAAAGATGAAAAGATCTGCTTTATCGGTGAATTTGCCGACAAACCGAGATATCAGGGCGGCGGAAGTTCGCATATAAACTCTTTCAAAGTCACCTCAGCACTTGAAGCTGTAAAAGACTACTGCAAGGTAGAGTATGCACAGGGCTATATCACCACTGAGGATAAAACTGTGCCCGAACTTCTTGAACAGGCAATTGAATGCGCAAGGTATAATGACAAGGTGGTCATCTTCGCAGGACTGCCCGATAACTTTGAATCGGAAGGCTACGACAGAACTCATATAAGAATGCCCGAATGCCAGATCGAATTGATAAATAAGATCTATAAAGTCAACAAGAATATCGTGGTCGTGCTTCACAACGGTTCACCTGTGGAGCTGCCTTTCCTGGATAAGATAAAGGGGCTGCTTGAAGTTTATCTCGGCGGACAGGCTGTCGGAAAGGCTACCTGTGATCTTCTGTTCGGTGAAGCTGTGCCCAGCGGAAAACTCGCTGAAAGCTGGTGCCTGAAACTGGAGGACAATCCGTCATATCTGAACTTCCCCGGTGTAGGCGATGAGATCAGCTACAACGAAGGGATCTTTGTGGGATACAGGTATTACGACAAGAAGGACATGAAAGTGTTGTTCCCGTTCGGTTATGGGCTGTCATATACCAGTTTCGAGTACAGTGACATTGTCATCTCCGAAAACGAGATAAACGATGACCAGACACTGACTGTCAGCTGCAGCATAACAAACACCGGCAGCCGTGCAGGAATGGAGATAGTCCAGCTTTACGTGAGAGACAAGGAATCGTCGGTGATAAGACCTGTAAAGGAGCTTAAAGGCTTTGAAAAAGTAAGCCTCCGACCAGGTGAGACCAAGAAAGTTGTTTTCAGCCTTGATAAGCGTGCATTTGCTTATTACGAAACAGCCATCAATGACTGGTTCGTTGAGTACGGCGAATTTGAGATCATGATAGGTGCTTCATCAAGAGACATAAGACTGACTGCTTCGGTTTATGTCAACAGTAAAACAAAGCTGCCTGTGCAGTTCACATTCAACAGCACTGTCGGTGATGTGCTTTCATGCAGTGAAGGCAGAGAAGTGTTCGGCGGTTTGATAGACAAGTTCTGTAAGAGCATGACCGATGCAAACGGCGAGGGTCTGGGTTCAAACTCAATGGAATTAGCAATGGCGATGCTTAAAGACACACCGATGCGAGGTATACTCTGCTACGATGAACGACCCGAGATAAACAGAGTATGGCTTAAAGAAATGCTTGATCGTCTTAATTCCATGATGGAGGAATAGAATATGAGGGACGAACTCAAAGTTAAGGCAAAAAATTACGGATTATACGCAGTACTGGCAGCGGCACTGATAATATCTGCGGTGATAACAGCCAACTTGAGAAAGTCCGACGACAAAACGGTCATCATATACACCAGTTCTTCAACTGCTGAGAACGACGGCATTTCCGATGGAGCGGCAGAAGTTTCAAAGGCTGAAGATATGGGCGGTCAGAACGAAAGGTCTGAAAACAGCAAGTCATCAACAAAGAAAACATCAAAAGCAACGACTGCGAAAAAGCCTAAGGAAACAACTGCTACAACATCAAAGACAACTAAAGCCAAAACCGTCAAGACCACAAAGGTCAAGACTTCCAAAACAACAACGGAACGCACAACGAAGGCAACCACCGAAGAAATGGTTATAGACTTCCCTGTTGATATAAATCGGGTGACCTTTGAAGAACTGACAGCTATAAACGGCGTGGGTGAAAGCACCGCCGAAGATATTCTCGATTTCAGAGATTCGGTGGGCGTTATCACATATATGGAGCAGCTGCTGGAGATATCGGGGATAGGTGAAGGCAAACTTGAACTTCTGAAAGAATACCTGTATGTTGACGATGCAGATCATTCACCGCCGACAACAACTGCCGAAACCACGAAAGTACCGGTTACCTCCACAAGCAAAGCCACACGGACAAGCAGGCAGACAACGACCGCAAGGGTCACAGTAAAGCCTGAAAGCAAAACGACCACCAAAGCCCGTGAGACTACTGTGACTTCCAAAAAGCCCGAGACAACAAGATCAGCAACAACTACTGCTTCTTCAACTACCACCACTGCTGCTGCGATACAGACAACGACAGAACCTCAAACCACCACCGAGACCACAACGACAGAACAAACAACGACTACTTCACAAACGACCACTTCTGTATCAAGAGAACCTGTTACCGTGACTTACATTGAGGCAACGACTACAACTGCCACGACCAATCAGACCGAGACGACTACCGAAGCGACCGAACCGCCTGAGATGCAGCCTGTAAACATAAATTCAGCCGATAAGGACGAGCTTATGGAAAAGCTGCTGATAGATGAGGAACTGGCTGACGAAATAATATCCGTGAGGGAAGAACTTGGCGGCAGGTATGAAAACTATCTCCAGCTGCTGTACGTCAAAGGTATAAGCAAAGAATACCTGAACGAGATCAAGGATCTCATTCTTCTTGAAGATGACGGTAACGGTGAATGATATGTGGTGCATCTGAATAATGATCAGCTCATAAAAGTAAAAGCTGCGTGACCTATACAGTCATGCAGCTTTTTTATGCAACAAAAAGGAAGATACCTCATAAGAAGCATCTTCCTGTATTTTTTTAATTTATAATTATCAGCTTTGGCTTTGCCTATTTATCAGCCCCAATAGCTTCTCCAGATAGAGAAATAACCCCACGGTATCTTGAATGAATATGCTATCTTGGAACTGCTGGTGTAATAGCTTCTGTTGCACCAGTAGTAAACGTTGTAGTCGTTCTTTATATTTTTATACGATGAAACACCGTATACAGCGCCCCATACAGCTGACTTCACCTTATTGGGGACATTGCTGTAATTGCAACCGTCTCTTGTCAGACCGCTGTCAGACATGAATCCGCCGCTGGTGTATATGATCGACTGGATATCCTTGTAATTCTTGTAAAACGGAGCCCAGAGAGGGTCGTTATTATACTTTGCGGAAACAAAGCGGTTTGCGACACAATCCGCAACATAAACTATGGGCTTATCCCACATATCGTCATCTATCCTGCCGACCTCATGATATACTATACGGCAAATAGACTCCCAGCCTGCTTTGTCATAATTCATTCTGGCTGTCTTGATCTTCTGTACAGGTGAAAAAGCTGAATAATTATTCCCTGCGTAAACAGCTCTGACCTTGAACATATATGTTGTGGCCCTGCTGAGTCTCTTAACTGCAATATTGTTCTGAGTAGTTGTGCAGTATCTGGTCCAGGATCTGTACTTGCCGCCGTAAACGTAGACCTGATATCTTTTTGCCCCTGCAGTTTTGTTCCAGTGAAGAACGATAGTATCTATCTGACTGTTGTACGGATGAGTGTATGATGAATCATAAGTGGATTCAGCACTCAGCCTGGGAACAACTGCTTTTCCTGACATCAGTGCGGACGCTTTTATCCCCGAAAGATCGGTCATAACAAACATGACTGCCATAGCCATGATAAATACAGCGATCTTTTTCAAAGCGATCCTGACCTTATTTCTGCTTGTAAAACTCATTCAAATCTGACACGGCTCACCGTTGGCTCTGTTTATTTATCCCAAACGGAAAACCTGCCGTTTCACACCCTTTCGTTATGCGGAAGTTCTATCATGGACCCCCGTTGATGATCGTATGTTTAAGTCTCCTGAGTAACTGTATTATCTTAGTACCGTTTTGTAACCGCAAAAGCTTGATATCAAGCTAAAAATTACAAAGTGATTACAAACAACGTGAATAGTTTAACACATTGTGGTATTTTTGTCAAGCCATCGACAAACAATAACGTAAATTTACACAATTCAGACAAAATACAGGTTATACAGATAGTTGATATTGCATAATATATTACAGCGGAAACGATTTCGCACAAAAAATATGAACCACAAAAGCTTATGTGCATGATAATACCGAGACCAAAGACAGCATTATCATGCAAGAAAGAGGTGTAAAGAAATGACAAAATATTTGCCTGAGGGTAAAATATTCAATTCGCCTGAGAACCAGTACTATCTCCATTCAGCAGAACGCATGGCAGAAGCTATGGCGCAGAAGCTGACACTTGAAGGTCACGCACTTATGTGCACAGCCGAACACGACCTTATCGTGGAACTCCCGTTCGGGAAAGGCATTATTCCAAGAGAAGAGGGGGCAATCGGAATCACAGAAGGCACGACCCGTGACATAGCACTGCTTTCAAGGGTCAACAAAACGGTGTGCTTCAAAGTCACCGACATAACGAAGTCAAACGGTGAGACGACAGCTGTTCTGTCAAGGAGAGAAGCGCAGCAGGAATGCATGGATAATTACATATCAAAGCTAAGCAGCGGAGATGTGATACCTGCAAAGGTCACTCACCTTGAACCATTCGGTGCATTTGTTGATATCGGCTGCGGTATACCCTCACTGATACCTATCGATGCCATATCGGTATCACGTATATCACATCCGAATGACAGATTCTTCAACGGACAGGATATTTACGCAGCAGTCAGGAATATCGAGAACGGCAGGATATGCCTGACCCATAAGGAACTGCTTGGCACCTGGCAGCAGAACGCCTCGCTGTTCTCGGCGGGCGAAACTGTGGGCGGAGTTATACGTTCAGTGGAACAGTACGGGATATTCATTGAACTTGCACCTAACCTGGCAGGTCTTGCAGAACCTAAGGACGGTGTAAAAGCGGGGCAGGCAGCAAGTGTCTACATAAAAGCGCTTATCCCGGAAAAAATGAAAGTCAAGCTTATCATAGTCGATGTTTTTGAAAACCTGTGTTTCCCGGGAAAGATAAATTATTTTATCAATTCCGGCAAGCTTGACAGATGGGAATATTCAACCAAAGAAAGCGGAAAAACTATGGTTTCGATATTCTGAACAATAATAAAAAGTCGGAGAAATGCTGTGTTTCTCCGACTTTTGCTGTCAGTAATTATCCTTGATATACTCGATAAGTCCCATTTCACTCTCAGCAGCGCCTATGCTTATGTAATTCCTAGACATTTTCACTGCCAAGTTATATTCCTTGTCAGCATTAGACTTATCTTGCTTATATATATAATAGTATGCAAACATCAGACGGTGCCTGCTTATCATGGTCTTGCCTGAGAGGCCGATATACTTCTTGAGGTCATCATCATAAAGCTCATCTATCTGCTGTTGAGGACAGCCTGTGAGTATTTTACAGAACATCGATTCGCACAAGGCTTCATTTATCAGCACAGCCATTATCTTCTTGTTATCTGCAACTTCGCCTGCAAGCGTCTTGGCTTCTTCAAACCTGTGTTCTTCGATAAGCCTTGATACTTTCATGAGTTTTAAATTCATGTTTATGTTGCTGTCACCCAAGTCCTCATAGTCAAACAGTTCCTCAGGTAATTCGACAAGTAATTTTCCTTGACTCTGCTCACTGTTTATTATAAGTACGTTCAGCATCAGCCTTCTTACTTTTAATGAACGATACTGCTCCAGTATATTGGCTCCGTCATTGGCAAGTCCAAATGCACCCAGTGGAACAAGATTTGAAACACCCATCCATGCAGAAATAATTGCAGCCAAAATAAAGCCTTCGTCAACATACCTGCTATTAGAGTACAGATAAACTAAACCGCATATCAAAAATGTCAGAAGATTGAACAAACCGCCCCCTGCATTGTACCAAAAGTAAGGTATGTCCTCATCTTTTTCGACCATATCATGTGTCATAAGGCACTGCCCTGCTGTTCCCGAAAGTGAAAAACGTCTGAGAACGAGCCTGCCGTTTTGCTTGACAAGTATAAAGCTTC
>CAMNMO010000063.1 GCA_946544695.1 uncultured Ruminococcus sp.
CCTGTGCAAGTCCTGTAAGTCCCGGCTTGATGTCATTAGCTCCGTATTTGTCACGCTCTGCTGTCAGATAATCCTGATTCCACAGTGCGGGACGTGGACCGATAATACTCATATTTCCGATAAATATATTCCAAAGCTGAGGGAGTTCGTCAATAGAAAGTTTCCTGATCAGTTTACCGCTTTTAAGCAGGTACTTCTCTGGATCATCCAGCATGTGCGTAGGAACGTTGTGCGGTGTGTCCAGTCTCATGGAACGGAATTTTGAAAGCTTGAAATACCTTTTGTCCATTCCCACACGTTTCTGATGGAATATAACAGGACCGGGATCATCTACTTTTATGGCGATGGAAGTCACTGCATATATGGGAGACAGTGCGACCATACCACCAAACGATAAAATAACATCCAGTCCACGCTTGATATACTTTTCGTAAAATGTCTGATGGTGAGAAGAACAGCCTGTTGCTTCAAGGTGCCCCTGTTTGCCGTCTGCATTGACAGCGTCTGTTTCGCTTTCGACAAATATGACACGCTTGCCACGCATGGGGTTCTGCTCGGCAGGTTCGTCGTCATAATATGATGCTGACTTCTGCTTTTTTGATATTGCCTTCATTGTCAGAAAGGTTACGCCCAGCGCAGCTCCTGTAATGACAATGGCATTTTTCAGCTTTTTATTCACTGTTTATCCCTCATTATTCAGTGATGATCTCACTGTATTTTGTATTTGTTTTATTATCTACGACAGCCCTTGCTCCGACCACAGTCCCGCAGTCTATATGGCAGCCGTCTTTTATCGTACTGTTGTGATTTATTATGGCTCCCGCTGATATCAGGCAGCCTTTGCCGATCGCAGCTCCTGTGTGTATCACTGCCATTGGTTCGACGATAGTTCCCTTACCAATTACAGCTGTCGGGGCAACATAAGCTTTAGGGTGTATAAGGCAGGTTATCTCATAACCTGCTTTCTCAAGCATATCCAAAAGTTCAAGACGTATTTCAGCATTGCCGATAGCGACTGCTGCTTTTTTATGGCCTGTAACAAACTGTGCCAACTCATTGATATGACCGATCGCTATTTCGCTATTATCATCAAGAAAATCTATCCTGTCGAAACAGTTCAGGCTCTCGGCGATCTCTTTGACTAGCATTCCGTATTGACCTGCACCGAGTATCAATAGGTTATCCATAATATCAGAACTGTGCTCCTTTCGGCAATTATGTTGATAAAATGCGTATATTAATCGTAATAGACTCCTGTCTGAAGAATACGATGTGCCGCTGGCATCATTACTCTCAGGGTGCCCAAACTGCCAGAACACGCAGTTTTACACCATAATATTATATCATTAACTATTTGCAATGTCAATACTTTAGGGCTGTTTTTGTGGGTTTGTATTAATTCGCTTTTAAAACGGGCTGCTTTTTGAACAGGAATGGTAGATAATTTGAACAAATTAAACATAATGGCGCTGCCAGGGAAAAATACTGACTTACTGTGTAATATTTTACACCCGACTTTTTTATCGTATCAACCCCTCTCCCCCAAACACAAAAACCACCCATGCTGCACAGAAAAGTACAGCATGGGTGTTCCGGACTTATACGGTTGTTACGCAGTAAGGCGGGTATTACTGCTTGTTGCCCATCTTGTAGGCGTCGATCATCTTCTTGACCATCTGTCCGCCGACAGAGCCTGCTTCTCTGGAGGTCAGGTCGCCGTTATAGCCCTGCTTCAGGTTTACGCCTACTTCGCCTGCTGCCTCCATCTTGAATCTGTTGAGAGTTTCTCTGCCCTGCTGTGTTGTGATACCTTTCATTTTCGTTTCTCCTTTTGATTTATTCGGGCTTGCGATAATATTGTGTGCTTTCATAAGCGGGATATTACAGGGAAATTACGGCAAATAAAAAAGCGGTCAAATACGGTGAACGTTCAAAATGAGACAAAATATTTTTTGGAAATTTACAAAAAGTGTGACCTTTTCTGCATATTTCCCGATTATTATAGTGAACAGAGAAAGGAGGCAGAAAAATGGAAAACAATATTTCCGATGCTGAACTTATCAGGCTGTACCTGGTGCGTGATGACATGGCTGTTGAGCTGACGATGAAGAAATATGGCAGCAGACTTATGCATTTTGCATTGGGTTTTCTGGGTGATGAACGTGATGCGGAGGAATGCGTGAATGATGCGTACCTGAAAGCATGGGATTCGATACCGCCGCATGAACCAGCCGACCTGTATGCGTATCTTGCAAGGATATGCCGTTTTACTGCCTACGATATGATCGAAAAGCGAAACACTGTAAAACGTGGCGCACAGGTCGTGGAACTCACTCATGAAATGGAAGAATGCATACCCGATACATCGGGCAAAGCAGACGTATCGGGTGCAGAACTTACATCTTTGCTGAATGATTTTCTCGGAGCGCTGAAACGTGATGAACGTTCGTTGTTCGTCAGACGTTACTGGTTCGGGGAAAGCGTGAACGAGATAGCGGAGCGTTTCGGCTTTTCGGAAAGCAAGGTAAAGACAACTCTGTACCGCACACGTAAAAAGTTGAAGAAATACTTATCGAAGAAGGGGGTACTATCATGAACGGAAACGATATTATGAAGGCGATGACAGGGATAAACGAGGAATACCTGACAGGCTCTGAGATCACGGTCACAAAAAACAGTAAGCACTCAAAGGGCGTATTCAAACTGGCAGTCGGGATAGCGGCAGCGGCGGTTTTTGTGATACCTGTCGGGGCGTATGCTTATAACACATTTATCCACAAAGACAGCGTTGAGCATTACATTGAAAATGCGGAAGTACTCGAAAGCCGTGATCTCGCTGCGAACATGACAGCCGCAGACAATGACGGAGAGATACGCTTTACTGTTGAAACGGTGCTTAATGACGGCAAGCAGATCTATGCTGTTGTAACTGCCGAGAAAATATCTGACAGTGCAGAAAAATATTCTAAGCGCTATACAACAGGCGGACTTAATTACTTTGTGACGGCTGTATATGCCGATAACGGTGAGTTCATCACGAATAATACCAGCACCAATCAATACTTTGACGGAACAGAAAAGCAAACGGAAGACCGACGGGCGCTGATAATAGACCTTGACGGGGTTGACACCTCAAGAGGGATAAAACTGCTGTTCCACAAAATGCGTGGAAATAATCTCTACGGAGAAGGAAAGCCTACGGGACAGCGTGACAACAACAGCGTCCCGATACTCTCCGACTGCGATATAGAGATACCTGCGGAGAAAAACATAGCCTGCACGGAGCTTAAAAACGCTGACGGTGAAAGTGTATTTCTTTCCGAGTACGAGCTTTACAGCCGTCCTGCTGTTTGGGGCAATACTATCGAATACAAAGCAGACCTCATTAAATCGAACGGCGAAAGAATACCTCTTGAAAACGTCCGTGAGAATTGTTATATGGAAACTTACTCCTATCTCATTTTCGACCGCATCATTGATACCGATATAAAAGGTGTTGAGATAAACGGTGTGGAATATCTGAGATAATATTAGATCGGCGTGCCTTCGGGTGCGCCGAAAATTTTTTTCATGTTCTCAGCTTAATGAACTCTCGGGATATGTATACTGCATCTTTTGTTTTACATTAAATTAGTGAATGATGACATAATATTGATAAATGTAAATCATTTCTATTGACAAAATAACGAAGAAAAGCTATAATTAAATAGGTGTACTATATATATTAAGGGGGAATATTAAAAATGAAAAGAACTAAAAAGGCAGTTCGCACACTGGCACTGCTGCCTGTGGTGCTGGCGCTGACAGGCGGTGCGGCTATTCAGGCGTTTGCTGAAACGGTGAGTGCTTCTGTTTCGGGACAGTATTACCAGACGACCGCAAGGAGCATGATGACCTACATCAACGATTTCCGCACTAACGGTGAGGGCTGGTACTGGAATGAGGACGATACCACAAAGACCTATACAGGCAAGCTTGCTGCGCTAAGCTACGATTACAAGCTTGAACAGGTGGCAATGAAGCGTGCATCTGAGATAGCGCTGAATTTTGCACATACCAGACCCGATGGCACGGACTGTTTTACTGCCTATGATGAACTGGGATACCCCACATTCTCATACCGTGGTGAGAACATAGCGGTGAACTATGTGGGCGATGCCGAGAGCATTTTCAACCAGTGGAAGGAAGAAGATGAGCCCTATACTTATCAGGGTCACAGAAGAAGTATGCTCAGCGCCAACTTCAAATATGTGGGCATCGCATTCTTTGAGGTGAACGGCTTTTATTACTGCGTTCAGGAATTTGGTGATGTTTCGGGCGGACTTTCACAGACGAACGCAAATAATTCTGCCGTGACTGTCGATGTTCCCATATCATCATCTTATGTCACAAAAGCCGAACTCAAAACGGACAAGACTTCGATGACGATGGAATACGGCGCAACATCAGCCGCACCTTCGGCACACCTTGACCTTACTACCAAGGGCTGGTCCGGTGCACATAATGTGGTGCCGTCAGATGCAGCCGTGACTTATACATCATCAGACAGCACGGGGCTTTCGGTAAACGGCAGCAAGGTGACCGCTAAAAAGGCGGGCAGCTATACCCTTACCGCTAAGGCGACCTTCAACGGTGCAACCTACACTAAGCCAATAACCGTAACGGTCAAAAAGCGCAGCCTTGAAAGTTCGGCTGTCAGCGCTGCACTTACCACAACGCAGTATACCTATGACGGCGGCGCAAAGCAGCCGAGCACTGTTTTGAAGTACGGCAGCCAGACTCTTTACAAGGGCACTGACTACACCGTCAAGTATGACAAGAACATATCTGCGGGCACAGCCGATGTCATCGTGACAGGCATGGGCAACTATGAGGGTTCGCTGACACTGCATTTTACCATAAACAAAAAGCCGATAAAGGAACTGACACTCACGACCTCGCCCGAGAGCGTGACCTACACAGGTTCGGCTGTGGCGGTTGCACCCGTGCTGAAGGACGGCAGCAAGACCCTGACGGAAGGCAAGGATTATACCTTTATAATAGAGGACAATCTCAATGCGGGCACAGGCCATGTCACCGTGACAGGCAAGGGCAATTACACAGGCACGGAAACGGTGGATTTTACCATAAACAAGGTGAACGTATCAAAGCTTACAGTGTCGGGCATAAGCGATGCGGTCTATTCGGGTATTGCGGTAAAACCTGTGCCGACAGTAAAATTTGGCAGCAAGACCCTGACAGAAGGCAAGGACTATACCCTGACTTATAAGGACAATGTGAAGGCGGGCACAGCAGGCGTCATAATCACGGGCAAGGGCAACTTCACAGGCAGCCGCACTGTTTCTTTTGAGATAGCACCTAAGGATATCTCAAAGCTGACAGTATCCGAACCTGAAAGCTGCACCTACAACGGCAAGGCTAACAAGCCCGCTGTGACAGTCAGCGACGGCAGGATAGAACTGACAAACTACACCCTCAGCTATAAGAACAACGTGAATGCGGGCGAGGGAAGTGTTACAGTCACCTGCAAGGGCAACTATACAGGCAGTGTTACAAAGACATTCAAGATAAAGCCCCGCAGCATAGGCGAAGCTGAAATATCAGCCCCCGCAGATGCAGTCTACACAGGCAGTGCTATCACCCCCGCTGTAAATGTCACCGACCTTGACAGCACACTGACAGAGGGCGTTGACTATGAACTTGTATACAAGAACAACGTCGATGCGGGCGAAGCTGCTGTAACAGTAAAGGGCAAGGGCAATTACGGTTCATCTGCTGAAAAGACCTTTGAGATAGTGCCTAAGGATATCTCGGGGCTGGAGATAGCAGCTGCTGAAACGGTGGTATACACAGGCAGCACCGCCGCCCCCGAAGTTGCTGTCATGGACGGTGAGACTGCACTTGCAGAAGATGAGTTCACCGTCAGCTGCGACAAAAATGCCGTTGATGTGGGAACTTACGAGCTGACAGTTACAGTCAGCGGAAACTACACAGGCACAAAAACACTTACTTACGAGATAACCCCGAAGGATATATCGGCGATCACGGTAACACCGCCTTTGAGCGTGCTGTACACAGGCAAGCCTGTCACATCATCGCCTGTGCTGACTGACGGCAGTTATACCCTTGCCGAAGGCGAGGACTATACACTTGCATACAGCAGCAACACCGAGATAGGCGAAGCAGAGGTGGAGGTCACCTGCACAGGCAACTACAAGGGTACAGCAAAGCTGAACTTCATCATTACCGACCGCAGCCTTGAGGATTGTGAGCTTTCGGCAGACAGTGAGTTTGTGTATGACGGCAGCAGCCATATCCCCGCAGTCACCCTGACTTACGACGGCGAAAAGCTGGGCGAAGATGAGTACACGGTAAAGCTTGCGGAAGGCGATGATGCAGTCGATGCAGGCGAGTATATCCTCGTTATAGGCGGCAGCGGCAGCTATGCGGGCGAACTTACACACAGCTTTACCATCAAGCCCTTTGATGTGGCAGACTGCGAGGTCGTGGTGAGCGATACAGAGTTTGTCTATGACGGCAAAAAGCATGCGCCCACAGTAAAGGTGCTGAGGGACGGCGAGGAACTTTCCGCAGATGACTTTGATACAGCCGTTGAAAGCGGCGCAGATGCGGGCAGCTATACTGTCACCGTGACAGGCAAGGGGAATTACACAGGAGAAACGAGCGCTGATTACAGCATACTTCCTGCTGATGCTTCCGCTGCGAAGGTAACGCTTGAATTTGATTCAGCCGACTGCACAGGCGAGCCTATCGAACCCGCAGTGACCGTCACACTTGACGGCAGCGAGCTTGACAGCAGCTGCTATGACGTTGAGTATGCCGACAATACCGAAGCGGGCACTGCCAAAGTCAAGGTGACATTCAAGGGCAACTACACAGGCACAGCTGAGACAGAGTTCACCATAAAGGCGGACGTTCTGAAACCCGCAAACGGCGACAAGCCTTCCGATACCGATAAGCCCGCCGATACGGACAAGCCTTCCGATACGGACAAGCCTGCCGATACGGATAAGCCTTCCGATACCGACAAGCCGACAGACACCGACAAGCCCGCCGATGGCGCAGGAACAGTCAGCTATAACGTAAAACTCATAGCAGGCTTAAACGGCAGCGGGCAGATACCGCTCAGCGGCTTGACGCTGAAAATAAGCAGTGCTGACGGCAAGGAAAGCGAGGTTACTGCTGAAAGCGACAGCGCAGCGCTCGAAATACCGAAGGGTGCTTTCACGCTGACAGCCGAAAAGGACGGCTATGTCCCCAGGACCTACAAGTTCGGTGCGGATACCCCGAAGGATATCCTCGTTGAGCTCCATCTGTGGGGCGATGTGAGCGGTGATAACATAATAAACATCACCGATGTATCTAAGGCGGCTGCACATATCAAGAGCGTGAAGTACATCGAGGACGAGTACGACCGTGCAGTGATAGATGTTAACAGTGACGGCATGATAAATGTCACCGATCTGGCAAAAATGGCAGCTGAGGTCAAGGGTGTAAGACCCATCTATTCAAAGACTGAAAAGTAAAAAAAATTGTAATGAAAAATTGCACAAAACAGCCCCGTTCCGACCCTCTCGGAACGGGGCGAATTTTTTTGCAAAGTGGCGTTTTTTAGCCGTTTTTTTAATGTAAATATTGGTTAAAATATTTAAGATTGGTCAATTTTTGTGCATAAATGACCATTTTTTGTTGTGCAGTGTGCACGAAATTTAAGGTAAAATCAAGTTCTAAAGTGTTTACAAAATGGAAAAGCATTGTAACCACCTTGTAATCTTTTGTGAAATGTGGTATCATAGTCGACGTGGACAAAAGACAGAGAGAAATATCTGAGAAATAAGAGAGGAAAATTTATGACTAAGATCAAGATTGCAGCAGTGGTACTGTGCATGCTGGCGGGCGGTGCGTTCGCAGGCTTTACATATCAGGCTGCAAACCATAGCGATGTGGCTGAGGAAAGAGTTACAGTAAGGACAGTATCCGATGATGAGTATGTTACAGATGATGAAGTACTCACAGATGATGAGACTACCTCAGACGAAACGATCACCGATGAAGAGACCACCGATGAAGAGATGACCGCAGAGGAGACCGTTATCGCACTTAAAGAGCCCGCTGAGGACGAGAAGAAGCCCGAGACTGAAAAGTCCGAGGACAAGGCAGAGGGCTGCAAGGTCCTGAAGAAGCAGCAGGCGGCTCCCATCATAATCACCACAGCACCCGTTGCTGAGGAAGTACCCGAGACGGTCAATGAAAAGCAGACCACCACAACATCTGCTGTTAAGGAGACCGCACCTGTCGAGACAACACCTGCCCCTGCCGAGACCACTATCGAGGTCAAGGCTGAGCCTGTTATCGAGACTGAGGCTGTCGCTGAGACAGAGAAGGTCATCGAGACCGCACCCGTTGAGACAGAAGCAGTTACAGAGGCTGAGGTGCCTGTTGTGACCGAAGCTGTTGAGGAAACACCTGCCGCAGAGGTAAAGCTCCCCGAGGAGACTGTGAAGGCAGAGGAGACTCCCGCAGTTGTCGAGGAAGAAGTTCCCGCTGAGGAATCCGAGGAAGTACCCGCAGAGGAACCTGCTGAGGAGGAAAGCGCAAGAAAGATCGAAGTTACAGATGAAGAATATATCTGGCTGTGCAACGTGGTAGGTCATGAGTACGGTTCAGACTGGATAAGCATAGAGGAAAAGGCAAAGGTCGTTGAGGTCATCATGAACCGTGTGAACGACCCCAGATTCCCTGATACCATCTGGGACGTCCTGACCCAGCCCAACCAGTTCTCAGGTCTTGAGTGGACACTGTATCTGGGTGATTTCTCCTATCAGGTGACCGACAGCGTAAAGGACGCAGTTGACCTGTATCTTGAACACCCTGAGCAGTTTGATGACGGCTACCTCGCTTTCTGGGGCGACGGCAGTGCTAACCACTTCTACTCGGTTTGATCTGATATAGTATACAAGCGGCGGAAAGTGTGAGCTTACCGCTGCTTTTTTTATGAGAAATGCGACCCCGCAGAAGTCGGAGACGCATTTTATCGTTATATGGCAAATGCCCTGAAATTTATGAGTTGAGGTAAGTCTTGTCCATCCATTTGAGACGGTTGTTTATCCAGTTGAGCAGAGATTCCGCACTGCCTGTTGCCCACTCATCGGTCTTGTTGAGGTCATCGGCATAGGTGGAAAGTATCTCCTTTTCGGTATCGACACAGCCCCAGATGGTGTTGCCGTCAGCGTCGTTCTGCACGGCTGTCCATTTTTCCTTTGCCATGTCCATGAACCAGTCCTGCTTAGCCAGCACGATGAACCAGGGGTTGGAACGGTCGCCGTTCTGTCTTGCAAAGCTTTTTGTGCAGAATGCGCCTGCCCAGTAACGGCCTGTGCTGTCGTTGTAAGCCCAGTTGAAGTCCCAGGGAGAAGTGAATTGCAGCTTAGGCACCTTGCTGTCCTTTGCAAAGTCTATGCACATGTAGAAGCTGCCCTCGCCGCAGTCATAGTCGTGAACTATGTCATACAGCAGGTACATATCCACGATGGACTGCACATCAGCCACTGCGTTTACAGTTTCCTCAGCGGTCTTGTAGGGTGCGTCCACCAGGTCGTAGTTTTCGTCAAAGGTGTAGTACTTTCCGTTCTCGCAGGCTTCGTAGATTATCTTGAACACGTTGTTCATATACTTGTCGATGAACTCCACCTGTTCCTGTGTGTACACATCGTTCTTTATGGAATACTCAGCAGGCACGAACTGTCTTTCCTCGCCACGTATATCTTCAACGGTGGCACCCTCGTAGTCCATTGTGATGTAGTTGTTGCCTTCCTCATCGGCGGCATAGTTGTCAAGTTCCATGTAGAAACCGAAATCGGTGCCTGTGTAACCCTCCTCGGGTTCGGTTATGTTCACCCTGTTCTTGTTGACCTGATTCTGTTCGCACAGCACGTAAATGCCCTGGAATTTGTCATTCACATAAAGGTGAACGAACTGCGTGTCGCTGCAATAAGCGTTGTCGCCTATCAGCGTTCTGCCAAAGCGAAGCGCAATGTCGTTGCGTATCAGATCCCAGTCGGATTTCAGCAGCACCCAGCTTTTGCATTCAGCGCCGTCGTTGAGACCCAGCATGTTCTGCTTTTTGTCGAACTTTATCCTGTAAGGCACGGTGTTCTTCTTTATCTGTTCCACATCGCCGTAGAATGCGCTGGAGTTGCCCCTTACCCTTATGCCCGCAGACTTTTCGTCTATGACGAACTCGTCATCGCAGTTGAACACATCTACCACGCATGAGGTGTATACCTCCTTCGAGAGTATCAGTTCGCTGTTTTCGTTGGTGGTGATGTTGATTATGGGCAGGTCGGTCTCGGCTGCCACTTCTTCCTCGAATGCTTTCTTGGCAGCCTTGTCCACCTTCAGGCTTTCAAAGGTCGCAGGTTCTTCGTTGACCACCTGCGAAGGTGCCACAGGCAGCATGGTAAAACCGTTCTCTGACGGCAGTTCTCTTATACCCTTTACGTAAGCTGCCAGCAGCGATATGTCGGTGACGTTCACTTCACCGTCGCTGTTTATGTCAGCGGCTTTCAGCGCATCTCCTTCCAGCGCCTTTATGCCCTTTACCTGTGCAGCCAGCTTTGAAACATCGGTTATGTTGACTGCACCGTCACCACTGATATCACCACGTACAGCGCCCTCTGCCAGTGCAGTCAGGCAGCCTGCCGCCATTATCACTGCCAGTGCAGCAGCTGATGCTTTCTTGACTATCCTGTTCATGAAATACCCTCCTCGTGTTTATCCACAATATTTTTCGCAAAGACCAAAAACTTTAGTGCATTTGATACATTGATTATATCATACCGAAAGTGCTGCTGTCAATAAGAACGGCATAACATATCCCTGCAAATTTTTAACATATCAAAGCAGACGTTTCTTCAAAAAGTGCAAAAACAAGGCTTCGCTCGGGAGGGCTTGCTTTGTTAACGTTTACATATCCTATCACCGTATATCGGTGTACCCGTGCAGCCCTGACTTTGACGACTGCGCACAAAAAGCACCCCGATGAATAAGACGAATACCCATATAGAAGTTTTGCCCCCAAGCGTTTATGCGCTTAGGGGCATTATATTTTATACGGTTGCTAAGATAAATTAGAATTTAATGTTCTATGATTTTAAGGT
>CAMNMO010000064.1 GCA_946544695.1 uncultured Ruminococcus sp.
GGGCGGTCAAGTCCGCCGAGCAGATGCAGCAGTGTTGACTTGCCGCTGCCCGATGTTCCGATGATCGCAACAAATTCGCCCTGTTCTACCGAAAGGTCTGCATTGTCAAGCGCCTTTACCTCACTCTGGCCCGAACCATATATTTTTGTCAGATCTTCTGTTTTAAGTACTTTCATAATATCTCTCCTAAAATAAAAAGTGCAGTGAACTTTTCTTCACTGCACTTATAATAACAAGTCAATCTTTCCACAATCTTTCTGAAATCTAACAGTTCTGAAAGATTCTCATTTCGGCAAAAATAATCTGAAATCCGAACCCTTGCCGACGACCGAGTTCACGCTGATATATCCGCCCTGTTCCTCAGCTATCTGCCTTGAAAGATACAGCCCTATGCCGACCCCTTCCTGCTGCGCAACATTCGAGCCACGACAGAATCTGCCGAAAACAAGGGGCTGCTCACCTTCGGGGATACCCACGCCGCTGTCCTTTACCGAGATGCAGACAAACATCTCATAGGCAACTGCATTTATCTCAACGCAGCTTTCCTCAGGTGAATATTTCACCGCATTGTCAACTATATTAAAAAGCGCTTCCGCAGTCCACTTCATATCGAACAAAGCTGTGATGTCGCACGGCGAAGAACTTACAGTGATATGCTTTTTATCAGCCTTTGGCATGACCTGTGCCATAACATTGCCTATCAGTTCGTTCACCGAAGCTTTTACGGGTGTAAGTCTGAAAGTGCCCGTCTCCAGCCTGGAAGTCTTGACTAAGGTCTGTATGAGAAATTCCAGCTTTTCGGACTGGCTCTGTATCTCGGCTGCAAGCTGCCTGCTTTGTTCATCCAGCTGCTGTTCCTGCAAAAGCTGGGTATACAGAAGGATATTTGCAAGCGGTGTTTTGGTCTGGTGGGAGATATCCGAGACAAGCTCCCTCAGTTTCGCCCTTTCCTCCTCGGTCTGTTTATGTGAAAGCTTTGAAGCGGTCAGGTATCGAAGCCACTTGGACTCCACCTTTGAAAGCTGGGTCTCATCATAGTCAGACTCCTCAAAGGTGCCGTTTATGCCGTCATCAAGCATTTTTTCCAGCCGTTCGAGCAGCCTGCCGCTGCCAAACATCATCTGTTCCTCCAGACATAGCCTATACCGTAGACAGTCTGTATCCTTTCCGAAGCATCGAGCTTTTTGCGCAGCCTGTTCACGGTAACTGACAAAGCGTTCTCGTCCACATATTCAGCTCCGAATGTCCATATCCTGTCCACCAGCTGCTCACGGGTAAGTGTACGGTTCTTGTTTGCCACCAGTATCCTCAGCAGTTTCTGCTCGGTCTTGCTCAGTTCAACAGACATGCCGTGCTGCGAGAATTCCATAGCCTCAAAGTCGAACACGTAATCCTCATCACGGTAGACGCTCTCGCTGGACTTATCGTTCCTGCCGAGCACCTTATCTATCCTTGCACGCAGCACCATCAGGCTGAAAGGCTTGGTCATATAATCATCAGCACCAAGCTCCAGTCCCATGACCTCATCGGTCTCAAGGTCATTGGCGGTCAATATCACCACAGGCACGCTGCTGGTCTCCCTGAGCTTTTTCAGAAAATCAAAGCCGTTGCCGTCGGGCAGGTTGATATCTAGGATAATGAGGTCGGTATGCTCAGCTTCATTGAAGTCCCCCAGCTTATGCAGCTGACGGAAGGTATACCCTGCGTTTTTAAGAGCCAGAGCTATGCCGTTGTTGAGCGCCATATTATCTTCTATTATAGTTATATTTTTCATTGTTCTCTCCGTTTTTTACACGGGACTTTCCCCTGCGGGAAAATGCCCTGACACAAGCATATATTTACACTTTAACATTATAACACACTACTATGAATATTCCGCAAGGACTTTGTTAAAAAAATACAGCTGTCAGATGACAGCTGTATTTCCGTTATGTGGTTTTAACCATATATCCTATATATCCGTTTTGATCTCCTGTGCAATATTTTCTTTTTTCATTTTCATGAGCGCAGGCATGAAAGCAGCCGTGATGACCAGCATTATTATTGCGAACAGCGCTATGGCGCCCTTCCAGGGGAAAAGTTTTATCGGGGCAACATTGAAATCGACATTGGTATATGCAGCATACATAGCCATTGACAATAACCAGCCTGCCAGCGAGCTTATCAGTGTGGTGATGCCCGCATATATCCTGCCCTCAAAGAACAGCGATCTTCTGACCTGCTTGAGCGACATGCCGCAGCTGCGCATCATGGAAAGATCACGGCGGCGGTTTATGATGTTGGCGCTCATGGTGCTGAACAGGTTCAGCAGTACCACAACTGCAAGCGATACAGCAAAGCCTTCGCCTGCGACTGTGATCGTCTGTGCCTTTTTCTCGCCGAACTGTCTGGTGACCGTATAATCTTCGACATCATCGAAACAGCTTTTTACAAGGCTTCTGGCACGTTCCTCACGGCCTTTTTTCATGGTCAGTTTAAACGAACCAACAGATATAAATTCTTCAAATTCTTCGCCGTTGTCTAATATTATCGGCGGTATGATGTCTTCGCTGAAACTTTCAAAGGGCACTATCGCTATCATATCATACCCGTCAGACATGAACGATGGATCATCGGTCGTGTAAAATCCGCCGCATTCTATATTCCGGTAATACATCTTGCTTTCACGCTCGCCTGTTTCTTCATCAGTGTTAATGTAGTTAAAGCCGAAAATGAATTCATCGGGCTTTTCACCTTCAAAAACAGGTTTCTCGAGCACACATTCCATTATCTCTCCGTTTTCGATGATATCTTCTTTTATGCCGTACTCTTTTTCAATTTGTTCTCTCTCTTTATCTGAATAGTAACAACGAAAGATGGTATTTGCAAACAGAGGCTTACCTGATGCAACGAACTCATCATAGGTCATATCTGCATCGATATACTTATCATAAATTTCACGGGGTATCGCTTTTATCCAAAGGGATGCATACCTCTTACTATCTGAGCTGCCATTAAAGAAGTTTCTGTCTATCTCTGATTGCAGCTGCTTGAAGGTCCCGCTGTAATACTGTTCATTGGGGTCTTTATCCCCCTGCGAACTGAGATCCAAGCTTAGAAACGGTATTATCTCCTCAAAATCGCCAGACTTTATCAGAGTATCATACAGCTCTTTTTCTTCATCGATCGTGATGTCTTCGTTCCGCCATGCCTCCAGATCGACAGATACTTCCCTGGCGTTCAGCTTGTTTCTGTTGCTTATATCTGACATGCTTGCAAAGGTCATCATGAATATCCCGCTTATCACAGCCGCCAGCAGTGTAACGGTGAAGCGCACCTTCTGCTTGGAGATGCACTTTATGGCAAAGCCACGGGAATAGCCAAGTATCCTTCTGGAAAGCCAGCGGCTCTTTTTGCTTCTGGCATTTATCTTCCTACCATAGCCTACCGACTGTATTGGCGGCATACGGCGCACACGCATAGCGTCCGCATAGGACGAGAAGAATATGGAGAATGCTGCCAGCAGGATCGTTATAAGCATAACGCCGGGGGAAAGTTCCAGCTTGAAGAAACTGTCGCTGACACCGCTGCCGTAGATGGGGTCATACATAGCTATGTCACGTACCTTGTTCAGCAGGTATCTGCCCACTGCCACTGCCAGCCCGACTCCCAGCGGAAGTGCTGTAAGCATATAAAGTCCGCATTCAAACATTATCATCGTGGATATCTGTTTGTCGGAAGCGCCGATGGTTTTCAAAGCTCCGTACTGTTCTGTGCGGTATTCTGCACTTATCTCAAAGGCGTTGTTGATTATCAGCCTTGCCAGGAACACGAATAGTCCCATGATGATGGCAGCAAGAACGAACACCAGACCGACGTTGCCTATGTATTCAAGCTGTCTGCCTTCCAGTATCAGCAGATCAACATTTACGTTGAGATTTGTATTTTCAAAATTATCCAGTCCGAAGGTCTTTAATGCCCTCTTGCAGCAAGCTTCCGCATCGAGACCCTTTTTGACACGCACATCATACAGCACTTCGCCGTCTCCAAAAAACGGAAGTATCTCCTTGTCATCGGGACTGAACGCTATATCGGTGATAAAGCCATGTGCACCACCGTCCATGAGACCCGTTATCGTTGCGGTGTACTCAAACTGATCGACGCATTCATCTGAAAGCTCTACATAAGCGGGCGGTATCTCAAAACCGCAGAAGTTGCCGAGACTTTCATCGGGCAGCTCGCCGCCTTCTTCTACTTTATAGAGTTTCGAGAATGGTCCGTACAGATCAAGGTCATAGGTCTGCATGATGGAATACAGCTGTTTCAGCTTAAAGCCGTACTTATCTTCTTTAAAGATGAGCTTGCCGTTCTCATCAGCCGCAGGTTCGTCATTTTCATCAAGCTCCGAGTAGAAGAACTTGCCTTTGTGAACATCATATCTGATGGTTATGGTATCGCCTATGCCCACATTGCCGTACTTTGTTGCCAGCGCCGAACTTATGGCTACTTCATTTGCATGTTTTGGCATCTCGCCTGTCAGCTGAAGATAAGCCTTGCCGAAAAGTTCTTCTGCGTCACCGCTGACAAGTGATGCACGCACATCATTTTTCTCGCCGAAAATGCTTTTGCCGTTTATGGTCACAACAGGGAAAAGACTGTCGGTGGAAGTTCCGTATTTCCTGACAAAATCCTTGACCATGAAGGATTCCATGGATCTGTGGTAAGCGTGCTTTTCCCACGCAGCGTTCTTATCGAGTTTCTCAGCCTGCTCAAGACTGTCAAGGACGAGCGTTGCATGCATGGGTTCTTCATATTCTATACCCGCACGGAAAGAACTGAGTGCTGTACTCATATAAACGCCCACAAAGCTTATCAGGTAGACCGACAGCACTATGCTGGCAAAGGTAAGTGCCGTGCGGCGCTTATCACGTTTCAGCCAGCGCCAGGTTATCAGAAAGAGCTTATTCAAAACGACCTCACCCTTTCATTTATTATCCTTCCGTCCGACATGGTGATGACCCTGTCAGCCTCCTCTGCTATGCTGCCGTCATGTGTCACCAGAATGACCGTAGTGTTGTAGACAGCTATTATCTCCTTGAAAAGTGCGATTATCTCACGGGAATTCTTGCTGTCCAGATTGCCTGTGGGTTCATCTGCAAAAATGCAGGGCGGCTTGTTGATGAGCGCACGTCCTATGGATACACGCTGCTGCTGACCGCCCGAAAGCTGACCCGAAAAATGATAACGCCGCTCGGTAAGTCCGAGAAGTTTCAGCAATTCGTCCATATCCTCTTTCTTGACGTTCTTGCCGTCAAGGTGAACGGGCAGCGAGATGTTCTCCTCCACATTCAGCACGGGTATCAGGTTATAAAACTGAAAAACAAATCCTGACTTGCGGCGTCTGTATTCCGCAAGGCGGCTTTCCTTTATATCGGTAAGTTCCTCCCCCACTGCGGTTATGCTGCCGCTGTCGGGCTTGTCCAGTCCGCCGAGAAGGTTCAGCAATGTGGATTTTCCGCTGCCCGATGCGCCTGTTATAGCCACAAGTTCGCCCTTGTGGACTTCAAGCGAAACATGGTCAACTGCTGTTATCTCGTTATTCTTGCTACCAAAAGTCTTCACAAGATCTTTTGCAGAAATAATGATATCTTCCATATTATCTCCTCCTTGACTTTATGATAACATTTCAATCTTACAGTTAAGTTACAGTCCGCAGAAATTCAAGTTTTATTTTTGTACCGACTCCGATTTCGCTCTCGATATAAAGTCTGCCGCCCATATCCTCGGTTATGCGCTTTGCGACCGACATGCCTATCCCCACCGAACTGCTGTTGACAGCTGACGACTTTGACCAGAATCTCCTGAACACCTTTGGCAGTTCATCTTCGGATATGCCGCAGCCGTTATCCTCGATGAAGATGCGGACTGTCATGGGGTCACATTCGGCATAGATGCGCACCTGTCCGCCCTTAGTATGTTCGGCTGCATTTTTAACAAGATTCGTCACAGCCTCGCAAAGCCACAGCCTGTCACAGTTAAGCTTCACGCCTGCTTTCACATCATTGATAAGTTCAACATCATTTTCTGCTGTGATGGCTGCAAGCTGTGCGGCAGCATCTGCGGCTATCTCGCTGATGTCGTTCTCTCTGAAAACGTACTTGACTGCACCTGCATCAAGGCGGGCAAGCTTCAGCGTGGCGGTTATCAGCAGTGATATCCTCTCGATGCACTTTTTGTCACGCAGAAGATAGCCCTGCTGTTCATCATAAGGCATGGGAGCGGAAAGCAGTATATCGTTATTGAGTTTAAGCCCTGCGCAGGGGGTCTTTATCTGATGCGAAAAATCGTCAAGATAATCAGCGAGGAACATTTTCTCCTCTTTTATCTTATCGACAAGATGTTCGCTGTGCACCCGCAGCGCAGACACTGCTTCGCCCAGCAGACCGATATCATGTTCATCGGAATAGACTATCTTTTCATCATGTTCAAGCTGCTGTGTCAGCAGGCGGATATCCTTAAAGACCCTATTCATGAAAAAAAGCCCCGCAGCCAGGCAGACAATAACGCCCGCAGCGGTAAGCAGATCGGAAAGGATATGCTGTGATACTGCCGATCCGCCGCCCAGCGTATCGCCGGGCTCATAGCCGTAATCTGCAAGCACGGCGCTGCCTGCGGCTATATCCGCCTCAGTGATATCATCGAGCAGGATATTTGCAGTCTGTTCTTCCGAAATACCCAGTGCTGAAAGTCTGCCTGCAACACCAAGCCTGTAATCGACAGCAGCCCTTGCGGAAGCTTTGTTCTCATATTCATGCAGAAAAAAAGAACCTGTGAAGATAAGCAGTGCGAAAACAATGCAGACTTCCAGGAACCGCCTTGCGCTGCGGTCGGCGATGGTGACAGTCAATCCTCCCATTTATAGCCAACTCCTTTCACAGTAACTATCCTGCCGCAGCCCTGTGCTTTTTCAAGCTTGGCACGCAGTCTGTTTATGCGCACAGAAAGGGTGTTGTCGTTTACGAACTCCCCTCTTGAATCCCACAGCCTTGAAAGTATCTGGTCACGGGTCAGTATACGGTTCTTATTCATACGGAAATAACCGATAAGTTCACGCTCGATGGAAGTCAGTTCCAGTTTTTCTGTCTCATCATTGAATGCGCCGCTCCTTCGCAGTGCAGCTTTGATGCGTGCTAACAGCACGCCCGAGTCAAAGGGCTTGACCACATAGTCATCACCGCCAATTTCCAGTGCGGCAGCGATACGTGAATTGTCATCGACACAGGTCAGAAAAATGACGGGCACATCAGCAGTCTGCCTTATCTCTCTGCAAAGATCAACGCCGCTTCCATCGGGCAGCATGACGTCCAGCAGATACAGAGAACAGCCGCCTGCCTTTTCTCTTGCAGCGGCGATGCATTCTGCGGGGACCGGTTCATAGCCGTTGGTTTTCAGTATATGGCACAGACCTATCCTGATGTTTTCGTCGTCTTCAAGTACAAGTATCTTTATCATAGTATCACATCCCATTGTACGCATATCCACAAAAAAGGCTGCTCAGTCGTGACCGTGCAGCCTTTTAGCTTTATTATTTACTCGTCCTCAGTTTCCTTCGGAGCTTCTTCGTTTTTTACAGGCTCTGCATCATCGGTGTCGTCGTCCTCATTTGCTGCCTTTCTGCGTGCATCTCTTGCGGCGAATGCCTTTTGCAGCTCGGCACGCATCTCATCGTCATCGTCATCTTCGGCGTTCTCTCTCTCAAAGAATGCTTCAGCCTCTGCAAGCTTTTTGTTCCTGCTGCTGAAGGGCTTCATGATGAGCAGATACTCAACTATCACCACCACAACACCAAATGCGACAGCAATGATGATGAACAGGTTGCGCTTGCTGTTATCGGCAGGTGCTTCCTTCTCAACGACAGGTGCTGTGACATCCTCAGCTTCGGTAACGACAGTGTCGTCCATGACGATCACATCATAAGTAACGAGCTCGTTATTATCAAACACCACATCAAAGGTAGTCTGACCTGCTGCCAGCATCTTGATAACGCCATCCTCATAGCTGATAACATCAGTGTCAGCCACAACGATATTTCTGAAATTTTCGATACCCAGTTCAGCGGGATCAGACTGACCCTTGCTTAACAGCAGTGTGACCTGCTTATTGAGCTTAGGCGGTTCGGTCTTTGCAGCCTGAGCCTCGGGAGAATAGGGGTTGTTGATTATGCCGTTATCGGTGCTGTACGATATCGGTATACCTGTTTTATTATCAAGTGTTGTCACAGAAAGCACGACAGAAGTCGAACCCATACTGCGGTCGAGCATCTTGAAGTTCAGGGTAACATATTTGCCCTTGAACTTGCTTCCGCTCTCATTGGTATAGTTGAACACATACTTGCCGTTAAAGCTGTTCTCAGCAGACTTGCCGCCAACTTCTTCATTTACCTCTGTGCTTACCAGCTGGAGCAGCGAGGTATCGAACGAAACGGAGATAAGAGCGCTGGACACCGTAGTGTCAGCTTCTATCCTGAGTTCAACGGGGATAATATCGTTGCTGTCGAACTCACCGGGCTGGAGATAGACCCTTGATGGTGCAGAAGTGGGCTTATCGGGCACCAGCGTAGTGGTCTTGGTATCCAGGCTTGTCACTTCATTGCCTGCTGATTCAGCGGGGTCTATATCAGGTATAGGAGCGGTCGTCTCGGCAGTGTCCTCCCACTCATTGTAACCCTGATCGTAGTTGTAGTTATAATCATAATTATTATAATCGTAATTATTGTAATCATAGTTATAATCATAATTGTAGTCGTAATTATAATCGTAGCCCTGATCATATCCGTAGCCATAGTCATAGTCTGCAAAAGCAGCGGGCGCTGAAGCTGCTGCGATAACAGCCGCAGATACCACTGCCGCAAATTTCATAAAATTCATCAATTACCACTCCCGAACAAATATTTTGGGCATACACCGCAAAAGCCTCCATATTAAAAAATACAGAGGCACTGCAACGCTGTTTACAGATCAGTCTACGATAGAAACTTTCTTCATGACCTGAGGTTCAAGGGGCTTGTCATTGAAATCAACTTTTACAGAAGCGATCTCATCAACTACCTCGATACCCGAAACGACTCTGCCGAAAGCGGCATAGTTGCCGTCAAGATGGGGAGCGTCCTCATGCATGATAAAGAACTGCGAGCTTGCAGAATCGGGCATCATTGATCTGGCCATCGAGATGACGCCCCTGGTATGCTTCAGATCATTGGGCACACCATTGGAACGGAACTCGCCCTTGATCTTATCTTTAGCACCGCCCATGCCTGTGCCTTCGGGGTCGCCGCCCTGTATCATGAATCCCTTGATGACTCTGTGGAAGATCAGTCCGTCATAAAAGCCCTGACCCACCAGTTTCTCAAAGTTTGCAACGGTTATGGGAGCAACATCGGGATAAAGCTCGATAAGTATCTCCTTGCCGTTTTCCATTTCAATTTTAACCATTTTTATCTTTCCTCTCAAATAAACATATCAGCCTTCGCCGTAAAATTTTCTTTCCTCTTCTTTGGACTTTGGCAGCAGACCTGCCTCATAACGCTTTTCAAGGTCCTTGAAATACTCGCTCTCTGGTGATCTTGCCTTTTTGAAAAGACCTGATTTCACCTTTTCGTCCAGCGTGAAGAAATCTCTTTTACCATCGGTATTTACACAGTAGTATCTGTTTACCCTGGCAAAATTACCCTCATCATCATACCTGTTCTTATCAAAGCAGCAGAATATATCCCTTGCCATAAGATCGCAAAGGCGCAGTACCCTGGTATAGTTTGATACATCTGTCCATGCATCGAGTTCTTCCTTGAAAAACTGCTGCACAGGTACGCCGTTGACCTCCATACGCCTGATTATCCTTGCAAGTGCAACAGACGCATCATGGTCGGTCAGCTTATCCAGACGGGCATTTTTATACTCCATTATATAATCATTGACAGTTGCATAAAAAAGCTTGTCATAGGGGAACGCTTTCCCCACATCTGAATACTTGATTATCGGATTATCTGTATTGATATTCAAAATTCTACGCTCCTAAAAACTATAATTTTGACCGTATCGAAGCAGTATCAGTCATCGGATCTCTTACGGTCGCCGTACTTTGCCTCAAACTCCTCGACCTTCTTTGCCAGGAATTCTTCATCGACATTTCCTATATTGTCAGCATCATCGCTGTGGTCGATAACACCAAGCTTTTCAAGGTCGGCTTCATTCGGCTCGGAAGCGACAGCAGCGATATCCTTATACTCGGGATAATCCTCAGGTCTCTTGGCATAAGGCAGGTCTACCATCTTGATATCCACCTCAGCCTGACCAACTTCACTGAACTGGAAATCGGTATTCTCGACCTCTGCCACTTTAGCTTCATGCTCAGCATACATAGCTTCCATCTTTTCAGCCATGCCGTCGTTTTTAGCCTCGGTTATCTCTTCCTGATGAGACCTTATATATCTCTCATGCTCGACTTCATACAGCTTCTCATATTCTGTCTGGGCATCGATTATCTCTTCCTGAGCAACTGTGCTCGTGCCATAGTCAGCATGAGTCTTGACAGGCTGATTCTTCTTCTCCTCCAGCTCTGCCTCAAGTTGAGCCATCTTGCTCTTTATCGTCTCGGGGTCAACTGACTCGACCTCAAGATTCTCAGGCACCGGCTCATCATACTTGGACTCCTTGACAGTTACCGTCTGCTTCCGCCTGGGTGACGGAGTGTTCCATATATCATCAGGATTGACGGGCTTGCTTACAGGAGCAGCAGCAGGCGCTGCGGGTTTCTTTTTATTATTATTGAAAAGACCCATTACAAATTTCCCCCTAAAATAAAGAATGACAGATGACCACCGCAAACAGCAGTACATACACACCAAAATGCACAAATCATCTATACGTACTAATTATACAATATTTTGCACAAAATTGCAAATACTTTTTGTGGGGTATTTGAGATAAATTTCAGAGAATAATTTAGTGAAATTTACCTGAATTAACAGTTAGTTCACAAAACGTTTTGCATTTGGTGATATATTATGTGAAAATATTTGATATAATTGTTTCGATATATTATTGGACTATTATTATACGGCTAAAATGTATAATTTTTTAACCGTTTAAATTATTATC
>CAMNMO010000065.1 GCA_946544695.1 uncultured Ruminococcus sp.
TAACAAGCCCTTATAGGGCTTCATCAAACCACCGGTTCAACCGGTGGTTTTGATTTGTTCACGGAATTTATGTTGACAAACACGAAAAAAAGATATATAATTATATAGTATGCAAATTTATGATGGATAACTATATATTGTGTTTGAAATGAGGGAGATCATGTCAGATAACTATACCCCCGCCGCTCCCCGTGAGGACGCTGTTAAAGCCCTCAGTGAATGGGCTGGCAGATACCGTGCAGACAAGGGTCATGCGCCGCTTGCGTTCGTGCATTCCTATGGCTGTCAGCAGAATGTCAGCGACGGCGAGAAGATAAAGGGCATGCTTGCTAAGGTGGGCTATGAGTTCACGTCCGATACCGATGCAGCTCAGCTCATACTGCTCAACACCTGTGCCGTGCGTGAAAATGCCGAGGACAGGGTGTTTGGCAACATAGGCAATTTCAAAAAGCTCAAGGAGAAAAACAGCGAGCTTGTCATAGGCATCTGCGGCTGCATGGCTCAGGAGCAGCATGTTGCTGATAAGATAAGGTCATCTTATCGCCAGGTGGACATGGTTTTCGGCACTTTCGCCTACAATGATATGTATTCCATGCTGTGGGAGGTCATATCCGGTCATAAGCGGCTTTTCAACCGGAGCGAGGCATGCACCGAGATAGACGAGAGCATGACACAGCTGCGTGAAGATAAGGTCAGGGCGTTCGTGCCGATAATGTACGGCTGCAACAATTTCTGTACCTATTGCATCGTGCCCTACGTCCGTGGACGTGAGCGCAGCCGAAAGCCCGAAGCTGTCATCGATGAGGTGCGCAGTCTGGTGGAGCAGGGCTATAAGGAGATTACTCTGCTGGGGCAGAACGTTAATTCCTATGCTTACGGGTTCCCTCAGCTTTTGCGTGAGATAGATAAGATAGACGGAAAATACCGTATCCGTTTCATGTCGAGCCACCCGAAGGACGCAACTAAAGAGCTGATAGATGCTATCATTGACTGTGAGCATGTCTGCACTCATCTGCATCTGCCCGTTCAGGCAGGCAGCAACAGGGTGCTCAAAGCCATGAACCGCCGCTATACGGTGGAAAAATATCTGGAGATGATAGATTACGCACGCAGCCGTGTGCCTGATTTTTCGTTTACCACCGACCTGATAGTCGGCTTTCCGTCCGAGACTTATGAGGAGTTCTGCGAGACTAAGGAGGTCATCAGGCGGGTGAAGTATGACAACATCTATTCCTTCGTTTATTCAAGAAGAAGCGGCACCCCTGCTGCGAATATGGAAGACCATATAACCGATAAACAGAAGGGTCTCTGGCTGCGTGAACTGCTGCTCGAACAGCGGGAGATAACCTCTGAATGGTTCGGCAGATTCGTCGGCAGGACAGTTGAGGTGCTCATAGAGGGCGAAGGCAGAACGGGTGAAGGCTGGCTGACAGGCAAGAATGATGAGAACATCATCGTTGAAGTCGAAGCAGATAAAAAGTACATAGGCAAGTTCGTAAGGGTGCGCATCACCAAGGCGATGAACTGGGCGCTCAGCGGTGAGCTTGCCGAATAATACAATATTCAGGAATATTTACAGGAGTGATACAAATGAACGTTATTGAACTTACAAGACAGCTGGGCAAGGCTATCCAGGAGGACGAGAGATACAAAAAGTATGAGGAGGTCTGCAAGCTCAACGATACCGATACCGAGCTCCAGAACTCCATCGGAAGATTCAACCAGATGAGAAGCGACCTCAGCATGGAAATGAGAAAGCCCGATAAGGACGCCGACAGGCTCACCGAGCTTGACCGTGATATCAAGGAGCTTTATAATGAGATAATGGCTACTCCCAAGATGGTAGAGTACAATGCTGCAAAGGCAGATATCGATGCTATGATGAAGTCGGTATACTATATACTCCAGCAGGCAGCCAACGGCGAAGACCCCGAGACCTGCCCTGCACAGGCACCCTCGGGCTGCTCGGGAAGCTGTTCCAGCTGCGGAGGCTGCGGCTAGACAAACGGCATAAGGAACAAGTACACTTAGATATATAGAACGGAGTGGCAGTGATGACACTGAAAGATATAGACGAATCAAAGCTGACGCCAATGATGAAACAGTACCTGGTGGTCAAGAAGAAGTATAAGAACCATATACTTTTCTACCGCCTGGGAGACTTTTATGAGATGTTCTTTGACGATGCCATACTGGTATCGAAAGAGCTGGAACTTACCCTGACAGGCAGAGACTGCGGGCTTGACGAGCGTGCGCCCATGTGCGGTGTGCCTTACCATGCATGCGATGTCTACCTGAAAAAGCTGATCGAGAAAGGTCACATGGTAGCTATCTGTGAGCAGACCAAAGACCCGTCGGAATGTCAGGGGCTTGTGCCCCGTGAGGTTATCAGGGTGGTCACTCCAGGTACTCTCATCGAAAGCAGCATGCTCGATGAATCGTCAAACAATTACCTCTGTGCGTTCTATATGAGGTCTAAGGAAGCATCGCTGTGCCTTGCGGATATCTCCACGGGTGAGGTGCATCTTTTTGAATTTTCGGGCAAGGATACTGCCAACAGCGCTGTCAATGAACTGTCCAGATTTTCTCCCTCGGAGATACTCATAAACGATGCTATACTTTCCAATAAAGAGATATCTGCGTTTATCCGTGAAAAGATAAAGACCAGCGTGCAGCTGCTTGAAGAAGCTGATTTTGACCCCGAACTCCACACTGATGAAGTGCTGACACAGTTCTCTGTAAACAGCCTTGATTCACTGGGACTCAAAGCTGACAGCCTGAGTGCCTTTGCTGTGTGCGGACTGTTCGCATATATCCATGATACTCAGAAAGCGCTGGTAGGCAGATTTTCTGCCATAACACGCCACGATGCCGACCCGATAATGACCATAGGCTTTACCGCAAGGCGCAACCTTGAACTGACAGAGACTTTGCGCAACAAGCAGAAAAAGGGTTCGCTGCTGTGGGTCATCAGCAATACAAAGACCTCGATGGGCAACCGTATGCTGAAATCATGGCTGGAACAGCCGCTCATCAATCCCGCAAAGATAATCGACAGGCTTAATGCGGTGGAACAGCTGGTGCGTGACCCTGTGGCGCTTGGCGAGATAAAGGAAGTCCTTGGCGGCGTGTATGACCTTGAACGTCTCATGACGAGGGTGATGTACAAGTCTGCAAGCCCGAGGGACTTAAAATCTCTTTCGCTGACCGCACTGAAACTGCCCGAACTGAAAAGGCAGCTTTCAGCGTTTGACGGCAAGCTTATCAAGGATTGCAACAGCCGTATCTCCACCCTCGATGCCATATCCAATCTGGTGGAGAATGCGCTGGTCGATGAACCGCCTGCGAATGTCAAGGACGGCGGAGTTATCCGTGACGGCTTCAACGAACAGCTTGACGGACTGAGAAATATAATCTCGGGCGGCAAGGGCATAATAGAAGATATAGCCGAGCGTGAAAAGGAAAAGACAGGCATCAAGAACCTGAAGATAGGCTATAACAGGGTGTTCGGGTATTATATAGAAGTCACCAAGTCGTACTATGACCTGATACCCGATAACTATATAAGAAAACAGACCCTCGCCAACTGCGAGCGCTTCATAACCGACGAACTCAAAGTGGCTGAGAACACCATTCTCGGTGCCAGTGACAAGATACTTTCTCTTGAACAGGAGATATTCACCGAAGTTCGTGACTTCATTGCCACACAGCTTCGCATAGTTCAGGAGACTGCCACAGCAGTCGCTGAGATAGATGTGCTTTGTTCCTACGCAACAGCTGCCATAAAGAACAACTATACAAAGCCCGAGATAGCCATCGACGGCATAATAAACATCAAAAACGGCAGACACCCCGTGGTCGAACTCATGCAGACCGATGAGGTGTTCGTCCCGAATGATACATACCTTGATCTCGGCAGCAACCGCATGTCGGTCATCACAGGACCCAATATGTCGGGTAAATCCACATATATGAGACAGGTCGCACTGATAACCCTTATGGCACAGATAGGCTGCTTTGTGCCTGCTGACTATGCCAAGATATCGGTGGTCGATCAGATATTCACAAGGATAGGTGCGTCTGATGACCTGACAGCAGGTCAGTCCACCTTCATGGTGGAGATGAGTGAGGTGGCTGACATAGTCAAGCATGCCACAAAGAACAGCCTTGTCATACTCGATGAGGTCGGCAGAGGTACCTCTACCTTTGACGGCATCGCCATTGCACGTTCGGTATCGGAGTATATCTCAACATCACGTTCGCTGGGCTGCAAAACGTTGTTTGCTACCCACTATCATGAACTGATCGCCCTCGAGGACGAACTTACGGGGGTAAAAAATTACTCAGTTGCAGTAAAGCGTCAGGGCGACAACATCAAGTTCCTGAGAAAGATAGTTCCGGGCGGTGCTGATGAAAGCTACGGTATCGAGGTAGCAAAGCTGGCAGGTCTGCCCAACAAGATAATAGGCAGGGCAAAGTCGCTGCTTGGTGAGATGGAAGCTGAAGCTATCAAGGCTAAGGCAGCTGCCGCAAAGTCCGACAGCGACCAGATATCCTTCGATAAGATAAGCGACAGCATAGTCACCGACAAGCTGCGCAAGACAAACATCGACGAGATGAATGATGAGGAATTGCGTGCATTCGTAAAGGATCTGCTGAGATATGTATGAAGTATGATGAATATATGTGCCTTATCGAGGAAAGACAGATAGCTAAAGACCCCGATAACTTTCAAATGGCAAAAATAAAAGTGTATGCCCCCGATGAGAGCGACCTTCACGAGATAACTCTTACATATATCACGACCATGGACCATAATGGTGCGTGGGATCTTGAGATAGTGCATACAGATGATGAAAATACCAATGTCATCACATTCAAGTGGAATGGCGGAGTGCGCTTGCCTGATGCCTTGAGCAAACTGCCGGAATTTGGCTGTGAACATAAAAAGCAGCTGCTGCTTGATGCAGGCAGAAAATTTGACTTTTGAACAAAGGCGTAAGCCATAGAACAGGAAAGAAAATGTCAGAGATCAGAGTTTTGAGCAAGGAAGTTTCCGAACTAATCGCCGCAGGTGAGGTCATCGACAGACCCGCCTCTGTGGTGAAGGAACTTCTGGAAAATGCCATAGATGCAGGTGCGACTGTAATAACCGTCGAGATAAAAAACGGCGGCCGCACCTATATGAGAGTGACCGATAACGGCAAGGGCATCGCACCCGAGGATCTGCCCACCGCTTTTCTTCGTCATGCCACAAGCAAGATATCGCAGAAGGACGACCTTGACAGCATCATGACGCTGGGATTCAGGGGCGAGGCACTGGCTTCGATATGTGCGGTCGCAAAGGTCGATGTGCTGACCAAGCGCAGGGGAGACAGCTACGGCACCCACTATGCGATAGAAGGTGCGGTGGAAAAGACCAGTGAACAATGCGGCTGTCCCGACGGCACGACATTTGTGGTGAGGGATATTTTCTATAATGTACCTGCAAGGCTGAAATTTCTTAAAAAAGACAGTTCTGAGGCAAACCACGTTGCAGACCTTGTCACAAAGCTGACTCTTTCGCACCCTGATATCTCCTTCAAGCTTATCCGTGATAACAAGACCGAAGTGCTCACTGCGGGTGACGGCAAGATATATTCGGCTGTATATTCGGTCTACGGCAGAGAATTTGCAAACAGCCTGATAGAAGTCGATCATACCTGGCAGGGGATACATGTTTTCGGGTTTGCCGTTAAGCCCCTTGAAGCAAAGCTTAACCGCAAGTTCCAGAATTTCTTCGTGAACAGGCGCTTTGTCAAATCAAAAGCTTGTGCCGCCGCACTGGAGGAAGCCTACCGCAATAATATAATGGTGGGCAAATTCCCTGCATGCGTGCTGTATATAGATGTTCCGCCCAATACCATTGATGTGAACGTCCACCCGACCAAGATAGAGGTGCGTTTCTCCGATGAAAAGCTTATGCATGAAGCTGTGTACTTTGCAGTGAAAAATGCCCTCATGGAAAGAGATGCGCCCCGTGAGATGGTGCTTGGCGACAAGAAGAATTTTACCGAGCATGAACTGTATGATTTCCCGCCTGAGGACAACAGTGTTCAGCTGGAATTTGCAGTTGAGGAAAAAGCAGGTCTGACAGAGGAGATAGGGCAGCCTGATGATGCGGCTGTTTCGGCAGAGGAGATCCCTGCTGCGCCGCAAAAGCATGAGCCTGAAAAAATACAGTACTCACCGATGCCCGAGGAGGTCAGACCGCTCCCCGAGCCGCCCGAAGAAAAGCCCTTCGAGCCTAAGATAAGCAAGGTCGAGAACATGCCTATCGACGAGGAGAGCCGCAAGGCGGGTGAGGACCTGTTCCTTGCCGAGCTTGAAAAGCCTGCCCCTGCACCTAAGCCGCAGGAGAAGATAACCGTCGAGGAGATCAATAAAGTTATGCAGGAGATACCCCTGCCCGAAGCCCCCGACGAGAATGACCGCAGTTTTAAATTTATAAGCGACAGAAGCTTTGTGCGTTCAGTCGTGCAGGAAGTCAAGCGGCAGCCTGACAAGCCTAAGCCTGTGGTGGTCGGTGAACTTTTCAAGACCTACGTTGTGGCGCAGGCAGGTGATGAGATGCTGCTGATGGATAAGCATGCAGCTCACGAAAGATATATTTTCGAGAAGATAAAGGGCGATATAAACGAGCTTGAAACTCAGATGCTGCTTGAACCTGTAATGGTCATGCTTTCTTATGAGGAGTATGATGCGCTGGCTGCGAATGTTGAAAAACTGGGCAGACTGGGCTTCGAGATAGAGCCCGATGTGGCGCCTACCGTTGCGGTAAAGGGCGTGCCGATAATTCTTGGCAGCGACAAGAACCCAACTGAGGTGGTAACTGCGCTGGCTAAGAATTTCATTCAGTGCAAGCATGACCCGCAGCTGGATATATTTGATGACCTGTATCATTCGCTGGCGTGCAAGGCAGCTATAAAGGCGAATGACGACAGCACGCTGATAGAATTGCAGGCGCTGCTGAATGCGGTCTATGATAATAATGAGACCAGATATTGTCCGCACGGCAGACCTGTGCTCATAAAACTTACAAAGAAGGATATCGAACGGCAGTTCAGGAGACTTGTCTGACCGACAGGTCTTTATGCAGGCGTGTGTATTGAAGGAGAAATGAGGTGATACGGTGGACGAAAACAAGATACCCCTGCTGGTGATAGCAGGTCCCACTGCTTCGGGAAAGACCGCACTTGCAGTGGAAATGGCAAAGCTTTATAACGGCGAGGTCATCTCTGCGGATTCGATGCAGATATATAAAGGTCTGAATATAGCGACAGCCAAGCCCACCGCTGAGGAGATGCAGGGCATACCGCACCACCTTATAGACTTTCTTGGACCCGATGAACCTTTCAGCGTGGCTGATTACGTTTCGCTTGCATCGCAGAAGATAAAAGAGGTGCGTTCCCGTGGGCACCTGCCGATCATCTGCGGCGGCACAGGGCTCTATATAAGCTCACTGGTGGACAATATCATATTCGATGATACAGGCAGTGACCCCGTTATCCGTGCCCGCCTTGAAAAACAGGCTGAGGAGGAAGGCGCACATGCACTGTGGTCAAGGCTGAATGAGATAGACCCCGAGACTGCCGCAAAGGTACATGAAAACAATCTCCCCCGTGTTATAAGGGGACTTGAGGTCTATGAAATTACAGGTACGAAGCTGTCCGAACATAAGCAGAACAGCAGACGTGAACCCTCGCCTTATGATGCGTGCATAATAGGGCTTACCGCCGAAAACAGACAGTTTTTGTATGACAGGATCGAAAAGCGTGTGCATATAATGGCTGAAAACGGCATGGTCGAGGAGTGCAGACAGGTCTGGGAAAAAGGCGGTCTCGCAACAGCAGGTCAGGCGATAGGCTATAAAGAACTGGTGCCTTATTTCGAGGGCAAAGCAGGTCTGGACGAATGTCTGGATAAGATAATACTGGAAACAAGGCATTATGCCAAAAGACAGCTCACTTGGTTTAGGCGAGTTGACAATATTTCATGGGTGAAAATTGATAATTTTGACGATTTGAAAAAATTTATTGAAAATGTTCAAAATATAGTAGCCAAATCCAAAATTATGTGTTATAATATAGTGTGATGTATTATATTGATGCATCACTATCGTGACTGCCGCCGTAGCTTTCTTTTGCGGCAGTCCTCAGATCATTGGTACACGAAGATAAAGAGAAGGAGTGTAAGAAGTGAATAAGAATATCAATCTTCAGGACGTTTTTCTGAATCAGGCAAGGAAGGAGCAGGTGATGGTCAAGTTCATTCTTATGAACGGCTATCAGTTCAAGGGTATAGTTAAGGCATTTGACAGCTACGTTGTTTTCCTGGATTGTGAGGGCAAGCAGAACGTGGTGTACAAGCATGCCATTTCTACCATAGTTCCCGACCGTTCCATCAATATCCTTGATGCAGCAAGAAACGATCACAGCGAAGGATAAGGAAGTAATGTTTATATGAATTCATTGACCGTAAAGATACTTGCGGCACTGGTTTCTATATTGATGATAACCACTATATGCACTCAGGTCTATTACTTTGTGCATGACAAGCATGACACCGAGGAGGCTGTTCTTGCAACTGTCAATGAGGATATCGTGTTTGACGGCATAATCGTCAGGAATGAGACGCTTGTGACTTATAACGGCACAGGTGTGCTTGACTATAAGTATGCAGACGGCAGCAAGGTCTCTGTGAACAGTACGATCGCCGAAGTTTTCCCGAATGAGAAGGCGATATACGCAAGGGACAGGATAGCTGAGATAGATGCTGAGATAGAACAGCTCGAAAAGGCACAGGACCCCGCAATAACCAATTATGCAGAGCCTGACGCACTGCTTGACGGTGTAAGGGGCGGCTATAACGAGCTGCTCGATGTGCTTGAAAGCAGGGAGCTTGACAGGATACCCGATATCAAGTCGCAGATAATGCTCAACAGCAATATGTACGGTGTTATCACGGGTACAGAGGCAGGCTTTGATGATGCCATCAGCGCACTCAAGGCTGAAAAGAACAAGCTGAAAAATTCAGCGAGCGCTCCCGGTGATGTCATAAAGGCTGATAAGACCGGCTATTTCGTGTCTTATGCGGACGGTTATGAGGATACGCTCAAAATGTCCGAGGTGGACAAGCTGGGAGAGGCTGAGATAAATTCGATAATCAAAGGCGAAAAGACTCCTCCGCCCAATGCGGTCGGAAAGACCTTTGACGGCTATGACTGCAAGATAGTCGGCATAGTCAAGAGCGACCCGAGGATAACAGAGGACGCTAAGGTGTCGCTGAAACTGAATTCATCGAGGACTCCCTATGAATGTACGGTGGACTCGGTGAGAAATGAAGGCGACAAGATGATCGTTGTGCTCGATTGTGACAGGGTCGATCAGACACTGGTCGATTCACGTGCCATATCCGCCAAGCTGATATTCGACGAATATCAGGGCATCAGGGTGCCCAGAAGTGCACTCAGGTTCCGTGGCGATGACAAGGGCGTTTATGTCATACTGGGCAAGGATATCTCTTTCAAGAAGATCAACGTCATTTATGAGGGCGATGATTTTGTGCTTTCGGAGAATACCTCCGATGAGGAATATCTGCTGCTTTACGATCAAATTCTGTTAGAGGTGGTATCAAATAAAGATGTGTCAGTCAGCAGCACAGCCGAACGGGACGCAGAGTCCTCAGAATGAGTTCGGTGAGGTTCTTGAAAACTATAAAAGAATAGTTTATAATGTTGAAAATGCAAAGGCAAAGTACCGCAGCAGCGGTGACAATGTCAGCATAATGGCGGTCACCAAGACCGTTGCACCCGAGAAGATCAATTTTGTTATCTCTCAGGGTGTAACACTTCTGGGTGAAAACAGAGTCCAGGAGTACCTTTCAAAAAAGGATCAGTACGACAAAACGGCGCAGGTGCACATGATAGGACGCCTGCAAACCAATAAAGTCAAGTATATCATAAATGAAGTAACGATGATCCAGTCGGTGGACAGCATCAAGCTTGCAAAAGAGATAAACAGACTTGCCGTGAAGAACGACAGGATAATGGACGTTCTTCTGGAGATAAATATAGGCGGCGAAGAAAGCAAGAGCGGTGTTGCGGCAGACGGGCTGGAGGAGCTCATATATGAAACTGCACAGCTTGAAAATGTGCGTATCAAGGGGCTTATGGCTATACCGCCCATCGGCTGCGGCGAGGATATGTTTGACAAGATGCACAGCATATTTCTGCGTGTAAAGGAAAAGGCTGTGCCGAATGTTTCTATGGATATTCTTTCCATGGGAATGTCGGGAGATTACGAGACTGCCATCAAGCACGGCTCGAATCTCGTAAGGATAGGTACCGCACTGTTCGGTGCCAGAAAATATTTGGAGGGTTAGAAAATGGGCGCATTAAAAGGATTCAAAAATCTTTTTTTCGGCGTGGAAGAAATGGATCAGATGGATCTCGAATCTGATTTCATAACTCCGAAAGAAAGAAGAAGCTCCTCAGCCAAGGAAGATTTCTTTGACAGCAATAATGACCTCAATGGTTTTAAAGTTAATACGGGCGGACGTCCCAGGGAGAGAGCCACAACTTACTCAGATCCATTTGACGAAAGCTTTTCAAGACCAAAGGCTGCTGCGGAACCTGCATATACAAACAGGGCTGTTGAAAGAAACTATGAGGAGGAGCGTACAATGAGCTTTGAACAGACAACTACTTTACAGATCGTACTTGCAAGACCTGTGGATTTCTCCGAGGTCAGAAGCATAGGTGATGATATAAACGCTTATAAGACAGTTATTCTCAATCTTGAGATGGTCAAGAGCGATGACGCAAAGAGGATACTGGATTTCCTCTCAGGTGTGGCTTATGCAAATAAGGCACAGATCAAGATGATGGCTCAGAAGACATTCGCCATCATGTCCAAGAATGTTAAGTTCGACGGTAAGGACCTGCTTACAGAGCTGGAAAACAACGGTTACAGCTTCTGATAATGGGCAGAAGGGATCTTTCGTTCCTTAATGATGTAAGCAATGACGATAAGATAATGCTT
>CAMNMO010000066.1 GCA_946544695.1 uncultured Ruminococcus sp.
AAGAAAAAAGTTTCACTTCTCAAAAAATATTTTTTCAAGCTTTCTTCTGCGGACTATTTTCGCCCCTCTGCCTTAACAGACGGCTTGCAGAAGAAAAAAGTTTCACTTTTTTCAAAATAATATTTTTTCAAGCTTTCTTCTGCGGACTATTTTTGCCCCTCTGCCTTAACAGACGGCTTGCAGAAGAAAAAAGTTTCACTTTTCAAAAAAATTTTTTTCAAGCTTTCTTCTGCGGACTATTTTTGCCCCTCTGCCTTAACAGACGGTTTGCAGAAGAAAAAAGTTTCACTTCTCAAAAAATATTTTTTCAAGCTTTCTTCTGCGGACTTTTTTGCCCCTCTGCCTTAACAGACGGTTTGCAAAAAAAAATATTTTGAACATCACTATTTATATAATAGCACATTATCCCACACAGCGCAAGACTTGATACTATATAAAAGATAAAAGACATTAGTGCGGCTGCCGTATTCTGCCGCTGCGAAACCGACCACATTTTTACTTGACAATTCCGCCGCACTGTGATATAATAGTTAAGTAAGCCGCTGTGGTGGAATTGGCAGACACAAGGGACTTAAAATCCCTCGAACCAAAAGTTCGTACCGGTTCAAGCCCGGTCAGCGGCACCATGATAAGGTCGGGCTTACAGCTGCCCGATCTTATTTTTTCAGTTTTGCAAAAAAAGTTTTGAAAAACACTTGCATTTTTCTGAAATATGTGCTATAATAATTAAGTTAGTTAAGTCGCTGTAGCTCAGCTGGATAGAGCGGCCGCCTCCTAAGCGGCAGGCCGGAGGTTCGAATCCTCTCAGCGACGCCATAAATACCCTTGCTTTTCAGCGAGGGTATTTTTTATTACGCAATGTCAGATAACATAAGCCTGCCTGTTTTTTCGGATACGCAGATGCGTGCGGCGCTGCCCCCCCTGTCATGATACGCCGCTATTTCAAAAAACAATAGTATACGTTAAATAAAAGATAGCATATTTACTTCCGTTCGGGGCGTAAATATGCTATACTTTTTTATTGAAGGATATTATAATACCAAAGGAGATGTTTTGAAATGTATACTGCAAACGAACACAGATACGACAAAATGGTCTATAACCGCTGCGGAAAAAGCGGTCTGAAACTGCCTGCGATCTCGCTGGGGCTGTGGCAGAATTTCGGATACGGCGCAGTCTTTGCAAATGTGGAGGAAATGTGCCGCACCGCCTTCGATCTCGGTATCACCCACTTCGATCTGGCAAACAACTACGGTCACCCCTACAACGGTTCGGCTGAGGAGAACTTCGGGCGGGTGCTTGACAACGGGTTGCGTGCTTACCGTGATGAGATAGTCATATCCACAAAGGCAGGCTATGAGATGTGGGACGGTCCCTACGGTGACAGAAACGGTTCACGCAAGTACCTGACAGCTTCGCTGGACCAGAGTCTGAAACGCATGGGTCTTGAATACGTTGACATATTTTACCACCACATTTTTGACCCCGAAACTCCGCTTGAGGAGACTGCCCTTGCGCTGGACAATGCAGTGCGTCAGGGCAAGGCGCTGTATGTGGGCATATCCAACTACAACAAGGCACAGACCGCTGAGATACAGGCGATATTCCGTGAACTTAAAACGCCGTTCATCGTCAACCAGCCAAGTTTTTCCATGCTTAACCGTTGGGTAGAGGAGGACGGACTTGATGACTACTGTGCAGACAACGGTGTGGGACTTGCTGTGTTCTCGCCGCTGTATCAGGGTTTCCTGACCGACCGCTATCTCAAAGGTGTTCCCGAGGATTCGAGAGTAGGCAGGGGCAACACCTGGATAGGCGATCAGCTGACCCCCGAAATGGTGGCAAAGCTGAATGCACTCAACGATATAGCTGCTGCCCGTGGTCAGAAGCTTTCGCAGATGGCAGTTGCATGGCTGCTGCACAACAAGGCAGTTGCGACCGTACTTATGGGCGCAAGCAAGCCGCAGCAGATAGCAGATAATGTCAAGGCTGTTGAAAACTTGGATTTCACCGATGAAGAGATCGCAAAGATAGATGAAGTCCTGAAAAGCTGAACATAACAAAAACGGCAGTGCTTAAAACACTGCCGTTTTTTTATCGTTCCCCCGCCTGATGTTTCAAGTTCAAATATAACACGCTTATTATGGTGTATCAAGGGGATAACCATTTTTATTTACCGGTCAGAGAGTGCCCTGTTCGACGATAAGCGCTGCATTGTCAAAGACCTTCCACAAGGCACTTATGGCTGCCTGCAAGGTGAACATGCAGTCGGGCGGTTCTTTATACAGAAAACTCACCCTCAGTTCGATGCGGTCAACTTCGGGGTACTTGTATGCATACTCCTCCTCATTGACATACCACACGTAATTCACCAGTTTTTCCCGAAGCAGCTTGATATGCCGTTCCTTATCAGACCAGTCCATACCGTCATTCAGCTGCAATATCAGCATTTTCTGGCGCTTGTTATAAGCCACACTATCTATCTGATCCGTCTTTTCGACATTCAGTTCGGTATCCATAACAATACGCTCCTTCCTGATATCTCACCTGTGTCAGATATTCGGTATCACATCAACAGGTTCATCGTTTATAATAACACGGTATCTGCCTTCGCCCACTCTCAGGTCGTCATCTTTAGCCGAAGTGAAGCTGCCCAGCCTGGTATTCAGCTTTATCTGGGCATCTACGCTCATAAGCTCCAGCTTTGTGCTGCCTTCTACGCCGCCGAAGATGTATGCATGCACTCCGCCCGCAGCAACGTTCATCGAGATATTCTTCACGCTGACGCAGCTGTCATTGTAGAGCGAGCCCAGTGTGGTCATGGAGTCAGACCTCACATCAGCCATGAAGTTAGAGTTGAACATTTCTATCGATGACCTGCCGATGACCGAACCTGCGCAGGAGACTTCCTTGCCGCCTGCCACAGCCTTGATACTCATTCCGTGCAGCCGAAGTTCAGCATCTCCGTCACGGCTGCCTATCAGCACACCTTTTGCAAAGGTCGCATCTATATCTATGCCGCAGTTGCGTATATCCAGGTCGGTATTGCCCGTCAGCGAGCCTATCGCCACGCCGTTGTTGGAATTCACGATAATGGTGAACACGCCCTGATGAATGTCTATCTCGCCGCCCAGACCCGAGCCTATGCAGGTACCTCTCTCGCCGTAGGCTTCTATCAGGAACTCCACATTCGCTCCAAAACTCAGTCTGCCGTGACGCATCTCATTATTGCCGCCTATGCCGTAGAAATTCGAGGTATTCAGCTTTATCGCCAGTGTGCCCAGACCCGAGAAGTTCAGCTCGGAACTTTCTGGCACCAGTATACCTGCCTTGTCGAGCACGCAGTCCCCGAATATGGAAAGCTCGACCGAGCAGTTATCGCCCAGCTGTATGCTCGGGCGGTTCTTGTCGTTTGAAAGATGTGCGCTCTCCAGCGATACCTTGCCTTTGTAGCCGCTGTCTATCTCGATATGGATACGGGTATCCAGCGATGAATCGCCCACAACGGTGATGTCGCCCTGCTGCTGCGAGGGCATTATGCGCAGGCATTTGTAGCCGTGCTTTTTCAGCTTTTCAAGCAGTATCCTCTCGGTGCCCTCCACAACGTAAACATGCGTTTCCTTGCCGTCGATGCGCTGCTGCTGATATCTGCTTATCTCGTTCCTGATCTCATAGGGTATCTCGTCAACAGGCTCAGCTGAGGGTCTTGCGGTGTAATAGCCTTGTATCAGGTCAGCACCCATCAGCACCACCGTTTTGAGTTCCATGCTCGTCTCAACGCCCTCAGCCAGCGCAAGTATATTATTGTCGTGACAGAATTCTATAACGTCACGCACGAAATGCCTTTTCTTGGGATCAAAGTCTATCCCGCTGACCAGCGAGCGGTCTATCTTGACAAAGTTTGGCGTATACCTGAGCAGGTTGCTCACATTGGAATACCCCGTGCCGTAGTCATCAACAGCTATCCTGATGCCCATGCCGCTGTACCTGTCCTTCAGCTCGACAAGCTGCTTCTCATCAGCCTCAGCACTCTCTGTCAGCTCCACCACCGTGAGATCGGCGTGCTTTTTCAGCATCTTCGATATCTCATCTGTGTCCTTCTGACCCAGACGCACATTCGGTATACTATTTATAAAGACAGCTCTGCCGTGCAGAAGATCTTCGCTGTCATCAAGCAAGCCCAGCACATTTTTGAATGTCGCACGCTCGATATCCTCCAGCCTGTTATTTAGTTCGGCATATTTAAGTATATGAAAAGGCGTTATGGCAGGGTCGCCCGCAGAACGCATCAGCGCTTCATAAGAGAACACCTCGCCGTTCTGTGCACTGACTATCGGCTGAAAATGGTATTTCAGCAGATTTCCGTCGATTATCTCCTCGACCTTCCTCAGTTCTTCCTTTTCATCATCTGTCAGACAAGCTATCCGCCTGCTTCTTGCGGCGTCCCTTTCATCGGCTTCTATGCGCAGCATTCTGCCGCCAAGACGGTACAGCGCCACTTTCAGCTCGCTGATATCACTGCACTGAAGCTTATCCGCACATTCCTCTATCACCTTTGCAAGATCGTCCTCGGTCATTACAGCACACATGAGCTCTACCATTTCGGTCAGCGCACATATATCTTTTTTATTCACACGATCTCCCCCCATGCCCCGTTCATCATTTATTATATTTTACCAGATATACGCCTTAAAGTCAATACACTGTTTTGAATTTATATTACTAAAGTAAGAGTCGGTGCGCAATTAATGATATGTCGATTTTTTACACCGCTGACAGCATCTTACAAGTGTACACAAAATGAGACAGTTATCACAACATTACCGCATTTTTCGGGAAATACGCATTCACGATGCAGTACAAGCTCTTGATAATATCCAAAAAGTAGCAGTTAATTTCTTTACATTTGTTTAAATATACAAAATTGGACTATAATACTTGACGAGGGAGTTGATTTGTGCTAAAATACTCAAACGAAAGGATAGTCAGAGTTAAAAAAGTGAGTATGCGGACCGTATTTGACCGAAGTATTGTAAGAGGTCCGGGAGTAAAAAGGAGACGATATTTATGATAAGAAATGAGGTAATGATGAAGCATCCTGGCGTTGACCCAAGCTGTTTCAGACGTGGAAAACTGCGTATACACGCTGAAAAGACCGATGAACTAAAAGGCATCACCGAGATATACATGCAGGCGCTGAATGAGAACGGCGCATGGGATCTGGCTACAAAGACCCTTGAAAAAAGCAAGGTGCTGATAGTGGATTTCAAGTACAACGGGACTATCGCTTTCATGCATGCCATATCAAAGCTGCGCTTCCCTGCAAGGTACAGCGTCAGCACCGAATGGGATATCTGATCGGCTAATAATTGCGCATGTAATAATAAATTATGCGGAAGGACATAAGCAAGTCCTTCCGCATTTTCTTTTTATCCTCAGCCCTCATCATTGCTGATGGCTATGCCCAGCACACGTGCCTTTATCGCAAGTTCGGTGCGGCTTCGGAAACCTGTCTTGTCCAGCATGCTCCTGACATGGGTCTTGACGGTGTTTTCGGAAATGCCCAGCTGTTCTGCCACCTGCTGATTTGTGGCACCTGTTGTGACTATGCGCAGTATCTCCAGTTCACGCTCGGTCAGTTCCGAACTGTCAGCAAGCCCCAGCTTTACCCTCGGGCTGTTCTCGGGATAAACGCTGTCCCCCGCCATAGTCCTGTCCATAACTTCGAGAATAGTCTGTTCATCGGCTTCCTTGTACCAGAAACTCTCTATGCCGATGCCCTTAGCCTTTTCAAGCCACGAATATTCGGGCATCGAAGTCACTGCGATTATCTTGATATCAGGTCTGAGCGACTTTATCTTTTCTGCCGCTTCAAGACCGTTCGAGCCGTCGTTCATCAGTATATCCATCAGTATCAGGTCTACCTGATTGCGCAGTATATAGACATCTGCCGCCGATGCCGAACTCAGCGAGAACGCCAGCTCATATCTCGGTGAATTGTTCACATACATCTCAAACAGGTGCCGTGATATCGACTGGTCGTCAACTATCATAACTCTGTACTTTTCCATGTTCATCGTTCCTTTCTCTCTGCCCTTATGGTCAGGCGGAACTGCGGGTCTGCCGCAAGCTCCATCTCGCCACGCACCTGCTCCACCGCCGTGCGCAGGCTTTTAAGACCGCCTTTCTCGCTCAGCTCGCCCTCGGGCGGCTTGCCGTCATTGGTGAACACTGCCGTCACCAGACCGTTCTCCTCTGTTATATCCACATTCAGCTTTGTGCCGTCCGCATGCTTAACGGTATTTGTCAGGCATTCATGTATAGCTATGGCAATGACCTTTCTCAGCTCCTCGGGTATGCTGCCGTTCACCGTGAGTTCAACGCCCACAGCTTCCGCCGCATCTTTCAGCGCACCTATACGGTCAGCACTGCTGTCAGGGTCGTTCTCACCTTTGAGGACTTCTGTCGTGAATTTCCACAGTTCCATCAGCGCTTCCCTGTCGCCGCCCCTTATCAGGTAGCTTTTCAGCGCCAGCAGCGCCCTGCCCACATCATCGTGTATGCGTATCTTTGCCGCAAGTATCTCTTCCTCACGTATCATGGCGTTCATCTCACGGGTATAGGCACGTATGCTTCGGTTTACCTCCGTCAGATGTGCGTTGCGCTCCTCCAGCTCGGTGCTTTTCTGATACCTCTCGGTTATATCGTAAGCCAGCAGCTCCCAGAATCTTCTGCGCTCTATCATCAGCAGTCTCTTGCGGATATCCCACACGCTGCCGTCTTTCAGGTGCAGGTAGTAATCCTTGCCCCTTATCTCCGCCTTGCAGCCCTCACAAAGCCCGCCTTTTTGCAGACTCTGCTCCAGCACCCTTATGTCAAGCAGCGGACTGCCCAGCGCTTCACGGCATACACGCTGCATGGTGCTGTTGACCATCAGCGGCACGCCCTTTACATCTGTAAAAGCAACACCGTCAGGCAGACTGTTCAGTCCGTCCTCCAGTGACTGCGGTGTCAGGGTGCTGAGTATCTCGACCTCCTGTCTCAGCCACAGCACGCCCCAAAGCAGCGTCATCACCGCCAGGAATATCAGGCACACCGCCGCATTCAGCTTTTCTGCATACTGCTCAAAGATGGAAGGTGCATGGTCGCCTATCACAAAACGGCAGACCTCATTCACCGCCAGCATCATTGCGGTGCAAAGCACCAGTGCGGGCACGCTTATAAAGTACATCTTCCTGCCAAGCCCCGATATATGCCGCCTTATTATTATCGCCAGGAACAGAAAGTTCAGTATGAACGACGCTATGCCGAGCGACGAAAGTGTGAAAAGGGGTACTTCTATAAGACTCATCTGTCTGCACCCCCCTGCGCCGTAAAAGTGATAAAGCAGCTGTCATCGCCGCTCTCGCAGTCAAGGCTGCCGCCAAGCATCGCCGCACGCTGTTCAAAGCTGCTGATATCGGGCATTTCTTCACAGGCAAGCTCTATCCTGCAAACTATATATTCCCCTGCCGTGAGCGTAACCATCACAGCGCTCAGCCCGTGCAGCGAGTTGATGACTGCCCCGTGAAACAGCTCATACAAAAATATCACCATGTCCGCAGGCAGCTTTTTGCCCCGTGGTATCTCCGCATTGCCGTAGATATCCGAAAGTTCCAGATAGCCCAGCGACTCCCCCACCGACAGCCCCAGTTCGCCGCTGTCGATATACTCATCGCTGCCCGCCAGCAGCAGCAGGTTCGAGCAGCGCTTGATGAAAACGCCGTCCAGCGCAGCACGCTTCATGCCACGCCTGAAACCTTCTTCGTCCGAAGGCAGTTTTTTCAGCCGCTCCGAAAGCCTGTCAAACTCGGGTCTCAGCCTGATGGATATGCTGTCATAAAGCTTGTTCTGTTCAGCCGTGCGCCTCCTGCCTTCTTCCAGCTTTGAGGCTTCATCGAGCATGGCATTTTCTTCCTCGAGATATGAGACCGTCTCCTCCAGCCTGAGATTTATCTCCTGCAATTCACGGATATCCTCCAGCCAGTAGAAATACCCGCCCGCCACAGGCTGGACTTTCAGCAGCCTGCCGTCATTTATGACCTCGCAGTCCTCCGCTTCAAGCAGCTGATCCCTTTCGGGCAGCGGACTGTTGATGCCGTGCAGCACTATCTCCATGTCATGGTCTGCAAGTCCCGCATTTATGGACGAAGCCTTGAAAAACTCCTCATGGTCTGCATTTGAAGGCAGCATGCGGGTAACTACCAGACTTTCCCAGAAACATACAAAGAACAGGCAGGTAAGGTCGGGGAACTCATACATTCGCTGGAACAGCATGGGTTCACCCTTGTTAGTGTAACTTAAAAAGTAAAGTCCGCCCAGTGCGGTGACCGCTGCGGGCAACAGAAAACTTCTGCCGAACTGCCGTTTGGTGCAGCTGCGCAAAGTATTGAAAAGAATGCCCGCCACGCACAGGAACAGTATGCCCATAGCGCAGAAATACAGCGGACCGTAGGTGTAGCTGTCTGTCGAATCGGGCACACCGCCCTCAAACCTGAATGCCAGCTGATGCACGTCGTTGGTGACTATCCCAGCAGTCACCGCAGCCGAGGGTATGAACGCCAGCACAGCCTTGCGGGGCAGTTCATAGCCATCGGTCCTGCCCAGATAAAAGGTGGTCATCAGCAGCAGTACGGGCAGTGTGACGACAGGAAAATAGTACCAGTACCATATATGCCTGCTGACTGCCGACCCCAAAGGCACATATTCATACCTTATGGTCTTGACTATCGTCCACAGCATCATCAGCAGTGCGGCAGCTGTCATAAGGCGGCGCATGCCCTGCTGCGGGAAACGCCTGCGTGAAGCAAACAGCCATATCAGGTAGACTGTCAGCAGCAAAAGCCCCAGCGGGCAGTGATAGCCGATCTCGGTATCTGTCAGAGCAAGCTTAAAAAAGCCCGCAAAAATAACGGCTGCGACCCCGAAGATAAGTTCACGGCGATGTCTGCGGTCGATGGGCATCTGCTGCACCTCCTTTGCTGCGTTATCAATGCCGCCATAACACAGCATGCTGCGGTCATGGCGGACGACCCTGTTCTATTATATCACGAAACAAATAATATTTCAAGCACTGCGCCGTGTTTTGGCTGATATTGCGCTGCACGGAACAGCTGCCGATGAACCTGCAATGAACTTTACATTAAGCAAAACAGTTCTCTGCCGCACGGCACCGATTCAGGTTGACTTTTCTGCCGAAATATGTTATTATTGTCCACAGCGTTTTTTCAAGGCAAATCATTAACAAAGTGTTATTATGTCAAAACAAACAGCGTTTATTTTGCTGAATTCCGACATATTCATTACTTAATGGTTTCAACGTATTAATAAAATATTAACTCAACGTAAGCTGCACAGTTAACCTAATTCAGATTTGACGGCTTCGTCAAAAATATTTACAATTATTTCCAGCAATATAATTATACATCATAATATTTTCATATCATTATTACATTTTTATGGAGGCAGGCAGAAATGACAGACAAACTGATCGAGACAGACGGACAGATACTTCTGTGGATACAGGATAACCTGAGAAACAGTATCACAGACCCCATCGTAAGTTTCATAACACACCTGGGCGACTACGGCGCTGTGATGATAGCGGCGGTGCTGATACTGACAGCCATACCCAAAACACGCAGACTGGGGCTGCTTTGTCTGACATCACTGGTGGCGTGCCTGCTGATAAACAACGTTATAATAAAGCATGCTGTTGCAAGGACAAGACCTTACGAAGTTGTTGACGGGCTGAGGACCATCGTCGGCAAACAGCGTGACACCTCTTTCCCGTCGGGACACGCATCGGGCAGCTTTGTGATGGCAGCGGTCATCATAAATGAGACACGCAAACGCATCTGGATACCCGTGCTGATATTTGCGGTGCTGATAGCACTTTCAAGGCTGTATGTGGGCGTGCATTACCCCACAGATGTGCTTGTGGGCATCATAAGCGGCACGCTGACAGGCATTATCACCTGCCTGATATACCACAATGTCATCGCAAAAAACAAACAGCGTCTGCACAAATAAGCAAGCTTGCAGCACCTTTTTGCGGGTGCTGCTTTTTTCATGGCTTATTGTGCAAATCACATAATGATATCAGCAAAAAATGGTCAGGCTGTGCCTTGAAATAAAATGACAGATATGGTATAATATCAGTGTATGATGGTCATAAGACCGCCCGATAACAGATACCATAATGATATGGCAGTCTGAACGGTGTGCATGGTATATGACCATAATGTATTCTTAACACCCGAAAGGAGTTTATCTGATGAAAGCATACTTAAAAAAAATGCTCAGTCTCATCACTGCGGGCACGATGACAGTTTCTGCTATTCCCGCTTTGACAGCTTCCGCCAAGGACGTTTCATCCATGACACCGCAGGAGATAGCTGCGGATATGGGCGTGGGCTGGAATCTGGGCAATACACTGGATTCCCACGACGGCAACGGTCACAAAAAGCTCGGCATGAACGCCGAGACCTACTGGGGCAACCCCAAAGCTACCAAAGAACTGATCGACGCCGTAAAGGACAAGGGTTTCAGGACTATCCGTGTGCCTGTGACCTGGTATCCGCATACCGATGCTGATTTCAACATCGACACCGAGTGGATGGACAGAGTCAGGGAAGTGGTGGACTGGTGCATAGACGAGGATACCTACGTTATCCTCAATATCCATCACGAGGAATGGAACACACCCACAAATGCAAACTACGATGCTGCATCAAAGGAGCTGAAAGCTTTCTGGCAGCAGATAGCTACCGAATTCAAGGACTATGACCGCCACCTGATATTCGAGGGCATGAACGAGCCCAGAAATTACCACGGAGCCCACGAATGGGACGGCGGCACGCAGGAGATGCGTGATGTTATAAACAAGCTGGATCAGGATTTTGTCGATACCGTAAGGGCGACAGGCGGCAACAACTCCACCCGCTGCCTGATGGTGCCGACCTACGCTGCAAGCTCCACCACCGTTGCAATGAAGGCGCTGGAAGTTCCCGATGA
>CAMNMO010000067.1 GCA_946544695.1 uncultured Ruminococcus sp.
CTGTGCCGATAGCCCATACAGGCTCATAAGCGATAACAGTCTTCTTAACGTCCTCAGCGGAAACATCGTACAGATCCAGCTTGATCTGGCGTGCGATAACTTCCTCGGTGATGTTGCACTCACGCTCCCACAGCAGCTCGCCTACGCAAACGATGGGCTTGAGACCTGCTGCCAGTGCAGCCTTAGTTCTCTTGTTAACAGTCTCATCGGTCTCACCGAAATACTGTCTTCTCTCGCTGTGGCCGATAACTACGTACTCAACGCCCAGCTCTACCAGCATATCAGCAGAGATCTCGCCTGTGAAAGCGCCGCTCTTCTCGAAGTGAACGTTCTCAGCGCCTACCTTTACATTGGAACCTGCGGTAACATTTACAGCAGTTTCAAGGTTGGTGAAAGGTACGCATGCGATGACCTCAACATTGCCCTCAGCATTTGCTACCAGGGGCTTGATAGCTTCCAGCAGCTCCTTAGCCTCGGGACGGGTCTTGTTCATCTTCCAGTTGCCTGCGATGATGGCTTTTCTTGCAGATTTCTTCATGTTAAAAAACTCCTTTATCCAAATTATATACTAAACGTCATAAATTTTCTGACTTATCCCGACCACACAGCCAGATATCGCAGGCTGTGCGCTCGGTCTAAGTGAAAAACTATATGCCGTTTACTATAACGACCCCTGCCTTGCCGCAGCATACAGCAGAACTTTCCCCTGTCGCACATGGGGAAACGCACCTGCGCACGGATATCAGCCGTTGCTGTGACACAGCGAAGATCTAAACCTACATTGTTAATTATACAACAACTTCCGTTCATTGTCAATGCTTTAACGCAAGAAATCAAGGAAATCACGCCCGACCTCTTTGCGGTGACGGCACATGCATGCAAAAAAACATCGGGGCGGCGTACCGTCCCGATGTTATTGATATCAAATTACTTATACAAGTTCCTTGACGCCCTTTACGTGTGCTGCTATCTTGGAGATATCAGCAACGTTGACCGAGCCGTCGCCGTTTACATCTGCCCACTTCTCAGCGTCGCCTTCCAGAGCCTTCTTGCCCTTTACGTGACCGGCTACCAGCGAGATATCTGTAACATTGACAATGCCGTCGCCGTTGATATCGCCCTTTACGCCGTCAGCAGTCTTGTCCTCGCCCGAGGTGCTTTCCTTGTCATCGGACTTGCTGTCGTCAGCGGACTTGTCATCGGTCTTGCTGTCGTCCTTCTTATCATCAGCCTTGCTGTCGTCGGTCTTGTCGTCAGCCTTGCTGTCGTCGGTCTTATCGTCAGCCTTGCTGTCGTCGGTCTTATCGTCAGTCTTGCTGTCGTCCTTCTTGTCGTCAGTCTTGCTGTCGTCGGTCTTATCGTCAGTCTTGCTGTCGTCCTTCTTGTCATCGGTCTTCTTGTCATCGGTCTTCTTGCCGTCGTCCGACTTAGGTTCATGATGGATAACGTTGTTTGAGAACTTATCAAGGATATTTACAAGAGTAACGCTCTCCAGTTCTTCGATACGTGAAGCAACAACAGGGTCCATTCTGTAATAAACAGTCGTTACCAAATTGCCGTCTTCGTCCACACTGCCGATAGAGTAGCGTGATGATACATAAGAGCTGCCGGTAGTTGGACTCATATCTGTATTGCCTTCAACGGGCTTGAATACCTCGTCCTTTGTTGTTCTGCGCACGCTTGGTGTGATAGTATCATTTTCGCCAAGCTCGGGAGCGCTCACACCCAGTGCCAGATACTTGAATTCATCAAGAGGGCAAACCTCTGCGATCATATCGGGTGTCACCTTCAGCTCGGATACCAGATAGCGTCCGTTCTCGGTGGGCTCGGGCTGAGTTTTCAGCTTGTGGTAGTTCTCATCGAAGTCAACTGCATAATACTCCAGCACGAGTGGTGTTTCAAGCTCCTTGGAATAGGTGCTCAGATCGGTCAGGGCAGGTCTGTTTGCAGGCTTTGCAGCTGCGTCCTCCTTGCTCATATCGCCCATCTCCATAGTATACTTGAAAATGGTAGCAGAGAAAGTGACGCCCTCAACCTTCTCTTCGTCCCACGGCTCGGACGGTCCGCCGATGGTATAGATTATTTTATCGTCATGCCACTTGCCGTCTTCGCCAACGCATGCAATATTGGGCGTGAACTCATTTTCTTTCTTGAGCGTAGTGGAGTAGGACGTGCTTGCGTGTGCATAGCTTGAATCTTCGGAATATACATATTCTGTTGAGGCATAACCAGTGCCAAGATAATAGCTCTTGTCATCAGCCATATCCTTTACGCTGATCCTTGCGGCTGTGCCGTAGATCTCCTTGCCTTCAACAAGCTTTTTGTACTCATCATAGGGGATAGTCAGCTTGTCGATAGCAACTGCGTTCTCTTCGCTGCGGCTGATATCGCCCTTAACGGGGATATAGTTGCCGTCGCTGTCGATCAGGAAGAACTCACTCTCAAAGTCATAAGGCATCTCGACGTTCTCGCCTTCCTCTACATTTGAGTACTGATAAGGAGTATAGTTATCATACTCATGATAAGCCCACTTATCAACGATGGTCATCACCTTCATTGTCTGTATGCCCTGTGTGTATACAGTCTCGCTGGTAGATTTTATAAGGTTGCCGTCCGAATCCTTATCACCGAGCATTCCGTAGTGTGATTCATAACCGTAATCGATACGCTCATACTCATCCGTTCTGTATGTCTGGTCAGAGGTCATGACCATAGGACTTACATAAACAGCGGTGCCTTCCTTCAGGTCGGGAACAGTCACCGTTGCCTGCATATTTACTATCTTGTTCTTATCCAGCACTTTGGATACTTCATCAAGGTCATACTCGAATTCATTGTATATATAGCGGTCTGTTTCGATCTGCTTGGGCTGATTTTCAAGCTTATACTTCTTGCCGTCAGCATCGGTAACGTAATATTCGAGCACGCACTTGTTCTTGATGGTGCATTTCTTTTCCACAGGTGAAAGAACAGGTCTGTTTGCGGGCTTTACCTTGGCATCATCAGCTGACATATCCACGATCTTCATGCTGCTCTTGTTAGTCCTTACCGTGAAGCGCATTGCAGTGTCATTGTCACCGATGTAAATGTCCGATAATGAACCGTAAGAAGTGCCGATCACATCATCATGCCATACACCGTCAGAATCTGTGCAGCCAATGTTAGGCTCTCTGCTTGCAGAATCTGCATAGGCCGATTCACTGTAAGAGCTGTAATAATTATCAGGGTTATAAGAAGCAGCACTTACGGAAGGCGAACTCAGCATATAGCTCTTGTCGTCCTGCATATCCTTGACCGTTACCCTTGCAGTAGCTGCGATTATCTTGTGTTTTGATGCAAGCTCCTTATATTCAGCGATAGGCATATCTATCGTATCCACAAGAGTGCTCTGTGTCTCGGTTTTGGTCACAGTACCGCTGACGGGGTAGGTCTTGCCGTCGATATCGACAAGGAATACCTCGCACTCAACATCGAACTTTGCCTTGACATAGTTTTCATTTCTCTTGCCATCGAACTCTCTGCCCTTTGTGTACTCAGCAGCACTTACAACTATTGCCGAGCTGCCGAAATTGCCCACCGGCAGCACAGCTGCGCCGCCAAATACCATGACAAATGCCATGAGACCTGCTAAAAGCTTTTTAGTACCCATTGTAAATTTCCTCCCATAATGATATCGGGAACAGTCATTTTATGACCGCCCGTTTCTTCTCCACGGCTTTACACGCACAACACATACCGCACATGTTATGCCTGATCTCATCATGCCGTTATATATGCTTATTATATCACGCTTTTAACTTTACGTCAAGAGTTTATTCACCGATATATAATATCTTACAATCTGCCAAACTCGAAACTGTATAAAATATTCACAAATTGCTAAAATCTCTGCTGCCCGAAAGCACGGTATCTCACCGCCTGCAAGCCTGCCTTTATTTTACTTATTTCCTCTTGAAAAGTCAGGGGAAATATGGTATAATAAACTGATATCATTACGATATAACTAAACGATACAAAGAAGGTTAGTAAAATGAATGGCTGCAAAAGAGTTGCCGCTATACAAGACCTGTCAGGGCTGGGCAGATGCTCGCTGACGGTCATAATACCCACACTGTCTGCAATGGGGGTGCAGGTCTGTCCTATACCCACCGCTGTGCTTTCCGCCCACACGGGGTACAGTGAGTTCGTTATCCGTGACCTGACAGATTTTATCCACCCTGCGCTCGAACACTACAAGCGCATGGGCACTGAGTTTGACTGCATATACAGCGGCTTTCTGGCTTCGGCGGAACAGATCGACCACTGTCTTGAATTTTTTGATGCTTACCCAAACGCCCTTAAAGTCGTTGACCCTGTTATGGGCGATGACGGCAAGAGTTATGCCACATATACAGGTGAACTCTGCAAGCGCATGGGCGAGCTGGTGGCTGTGGCTGACATAATCACGCCCAACATCACCGAGGCTGCCATACTTCTGGGTGAGGATTATCCTTCTTCTCCTCTGGGCAGCAGCGATGCAAGGTCTTGGCTGGTAAGGCTGTCCGAGCAGGGCGCCAAGACCGTTGTCATCACCAGCGTCAATCTGGCGGGAGGCGGCATGCACACCATCGGCTATGACAAGGCAACAGGCAGCTTCTGGAAGATACGCAACGACTATGTCAAGGGTGCTCACTATTCGGGCACGGGCGACATTTTTACCAGTGTGCTGATAGGTTCTCTGCTCAAAGGCGACAGTCTGCCCATCGCCATGAACCGTGCAACTGCTTTTTCCGAACTGAACGTCAAGATCACTTACAGCTACCAGCAGCCCTGGACCGAGGGTCTTATGCTGGAAAGCCAGCTGCCCTGGCTCACAAGCTATCAGCAGCTTGACGACTATTCCATCTTATGAGTACCGCCAGCCGTTTTGAAGGCTCGCAGCAGGGAAGTCTGCGGGCGGGGGGGCGGGAAAGCCTTTGTGATAAAGAACAGCGGCTCGCTCATACAGAACACAGACTGAATATCGTTCTTGTAGAACCACGTATCCCCCAGAATACAGGCAACATTTCCCGCACCTGCGCAGTTACGGGCGCAGCTCTGCACATGGTAAGACCCTTCGGCTTTGAGATAGATGACAAAAAGCTCAAGCGGGCAGGTCTTGATTACTGGGACAAGCTGGATATATATTACTACGATGACCTGAACGACTTCTTCTCCAAAAACGAGGGCGAGTTCTTCTACTTCACCACTAAGGGCAGAAAGGTGCATTCCGATGCCTGCTACCCTGAGGACAGACCCGTCTACATAGTTTTCGGCAGAGAGGACGCAGGGCTGCCCGAGGAACTGCTTTACGCAAACCCCGATAGCTGTGTCCGCATACCCATGCGAAACACCCTCAGAAGTCTCAACCTTTCAAACTCGGTGGCGATAGCGGCCTACGAGGTACTGCGCCAGTGGGACTACCCCGATCTGGGCAGAAAGGGCAAGCTTACAAAGTATACATGGGACTGACAGAACAAGAGGAAACACCAAATGAAAGTAAAATACAGATATGATACCCTGAGCGGCAGTCAAACGCACATAACTGTCATACTTATAGTTATCATAGCGGTGATAAGCTTTGTTAAGCTGTACTCCGACAGGACAGGCTCAAATGCCGACCTGATATTATTGATACTCACATCTGTGATGATGTACTTTGTGCTGTATACCTTCCATACATCGGTCTTTTACGCTGATGATAACTGCGTTACTTTCGGCAGGATATTCAAAAAGCGGATCGCTTATTCTTCCATAAGGGACATAGATATCCGCACCGAAGTAAGAGAACAGGTATACCGCAGGGCAAAGCGCAGCAGAGTAACCGAGATAATAACCTTTCACTGCGATGACGGCGACCATTCCTTTGCAGGCATAATAGAACCCTCACGCAAAAGCCTGACTTATGTTCAGGGCTCAACGGGCGTCACAGCAGAGGACAAGGCGAACAGCGCTTTTTCAATGCTGAAATACTTCATCGAAAGTAAGAGGTATCTCTGAGATGAAAGAAAAATACGCTTATGACCCCGTCAAAGAAGACACCCACGCCATAGATGGCCTGGTATATTTCGCAGCGATAGCTCTGATCGTATTTTTATTCATGAAACAGTCCGATCTCGAAAAACGAACTTTCCTGATATTGGTATTTATAGCGGTTTCAATGCTGGTCTGCTTTATCGGACGTTTCATAGTCCCTATGCGCTTCGCCGCTGATGACAGCTCTGTTTCATTTTACAGAGTTTTAAGAAAAAAGATACCATATTCTTCAATAAAAAGCATTGATCTGCGCACCGAAACAAGATCGTACAGTAAAAAGTCAGGTTTAAAACGTATCAAATACATATACACTGTCGAGATAATAACTTTTCACTGTGAAAACGGCGACCATTCATTCGCAGGCGAAATGATCCCCTCGCACGAGATCACCAAACCATCGGGTGTGTCCGAAGAGGACATAGCCAACAGCAAGTTCAAACGCCTGAAAGCGTTTATTGAGGTTAAAATGACATGAAAGAAGATTACGATCACGATTTTCCCAAAGAGGGCGATGAAAGCATTTTCGGGTGCGGCGCAGGACTGATATGGGCAGTGTGGATGTTAGTCTGTGCATATATCGGTGCAAGCTCGGACGACCGTGCGGCCGGCAGTGTGCTCGGCACTTTTCTCGGACTTCTGCCGATCATCATAATGATCATCGTTGCGTTGTCCGCACAGGCAAGCTTCACCGCAGATGACCATGCTGTGACCTTCCGCTATCTGCTGAAAAAAACTGTGATACCCTATGAGAAAATAAAAAGCATAGAGGTAAAAACCGAATACCGTGAACAAAGCGTTCGTGGCGGGGTGAACAGGTATTATGCGGAAGTCATGACATTCCACTGTGCAGACGGCAAAGACTATACTTTCGCAGGCAAGCTGGAAGTATACTTTGAACTGATACTCAAAGACCCGTCCTATCTGCAAAAGCAGACGGAGAACAGCAAGTTTTCAAAGCTGAAAGAATATATTGAGGGTAAAATGGCATGAAAGAAAAATATACTTATCCGTCGGATATACTATATGTGATCCTGCTCCCGACCTTTTTATTGATCTTCATTTTTTCTATATCGCTGAAAGCAGCATCGGTGGTAGTTTCGGCTGTCAGCGGGATACTGTTATTGTTTTGTTTACTGCTCCTGCTGGTATCAAGTTATGTACCGTGCAGCTTTGAGGCGCAGGAAAAGGAAGTCAGATTTATAAAAGCGTTCATAAAGACCGATGTTATAAAATACAGCGATATCAGGAGCATGGAAATAAGCAGAGAGCATTATGATACCAGGTACGGCACCCGCTGGCTGGAAACTATTTGCTTTAAGCTTGATGACAGAGAGCTGACGTTCAATGCAAGTATGGATATAGACTATTACAAGCTGGACAATGACCCCGCTCAGCTCAGCAAACAATTTGAAAACAGCAAGTTTTCAAAGCTGAAAAAATATATTGAGGGTAAAATGGCATGAAAGAATATTACCGCTATGCTTACAGTAAAGACGGTGTGAACGTCATTTTGGGTATTGTTGCGCTGATATTTTCGGTATTATTTATATTGGTATTTATCGTTATGCCCGACTCTGATAATAAACGAAACATCAGAGTTGGCATATTGACGATGCTCATTCCACTCATCACATTTTTGATCAGTGATCTATCCGCAGAAGCTGACTTTTCTGCTGATGACCACGCAGTAACATTCAGGCACATGTCCAGAAAAACACTGATACTCTATGAAAACATAAAAAGCATAGAGCTGAAAACAGAGTGCCGTAAAGAAAAGGTCAACGGCAGTACTAAAAATTATTATGCGGAAGTCATGACCTTTCACTGTGCAGACGGCAAAGACCATACTTTTGCAGGCAAATCGGAAAAAGCTGTTGATGTGATACTCGAACACCCGTGCTATCTGCAAAGGCTGCCTGGAAACAGCAAGTTCGCAAATTTAAAGCGTTATATAGAAAACAAAATGAATACCAAGGAGGAAAACTAAAATGCCCAAGATAAAAATAATGACAGATTCGGCAAGTGATATATCTGCCGAGAACGAAAAGAAACACGATATACTTGTGGTGCCTTTCAAAATTGCACTGGGTGAAAAAAGCTACACCAGCCGCATAGATTTTGACAAAGAACAGTTCTACGGAATGATGGACGAGTATGACGGCATACCCGTTACCTCACAGATAACTGCATTCGAGTTCCTGGAGAATTTCAAGGAACTGTATTACAACGACTATACCGATGTCATCTATGTCAGCATAAACTCAAAGGGTTCTTCCACCTACAACAATGCGGTCATGGCTGCACAGCAGTTCTATGAGGAGATACCCGAGGCAAAGGACGAATTCCGCATAATCAACATCGACGGCAAGGGCTACACCGGCGGCTACGGCTATGCTGTGGTGGAGGCTGCCAAGAAGGTGGAGAAGGGCGCATCAGTAAACGAGATAGAAAGCTTTATCCGTGACTGGGTGGACAACTGCGTCATATTCTTCGGCATGTACTCATTGCAGTATGCCAAGAAGTCGGGACGCATACCCGCAGCTGCTGCATTCGTGGGCGAGATAATGGGACTGAGACCTGTTTCACGCATACAGCACAACAGCATCACCACCGAAGCAAAGGTGCGTGGCGACAAGGCGTTGATCCCGAAGATACTGGAACTGACTGTAAACGAACAGATACCCAAGACCCCCTACTGCGTGGTCTACGGCAACGACAGCACTGTACGTGACGAGATGGTGCAGGCAATGACCAAGAAGCTGGGCTATCCCCCTGCCGATACCTACCAGATAGGTTCTGAGGTGGCAGTAAATGCGGGACCGAAGGTAGTCGGCGTTATATTCAAGTCACAGAAAAAGTGAGCGCATGACGGACAATAACATAAACATGCCGTCCCAAACCGATAGCAAAAGCGGCAGGGCATACAAGACTGAAACGGTGTTTATATGTGTCGTACTTGCAGCTGCACTTGTGCTTTTCATACTGACAGGCGCAAGCACTGCCTGTGTCATGGCTGTGATAGGTGTGCTGTGGACATTATACATGAGGTCACAGCGTAAAAAGGGCGTTGCTGACTGGCAGGAAAACACAAAGCGTATCATCATATTTACGCTTGTCTCGTTCTTAATAAACCTGTTCCCGCCCATGTCGGCGGGGAGTACGGGCAAGTGGAGATATCCGCTGATAAGACGGTATATCGACTGTTACAACACGGTCAACATGCCCTCACGCCTGCCTGACAGCATACCCGATGATGCAGCTGAATACAGACTGGAATTCCTGCCCTCGATAATGCAGGGCAACGGACATTTTTCGGTAAGATATGTTTGCGGCAATGACAGTCTTGACGGATTTGCGGAAAGCTGCCGCCGTGATGCGATATACACCTTAACGCTTGCTGATGCGGAAAACGACTCAAAAGCCACTGATATACGCTATGACAGAGACTTCTGGGCGGGTCACGAAGAAAGTGCAGTGATCTACATTTTCAGCGGGAACTTTGAACATCACTACCATGTTGACTGCGTGATAGTTGATGAGGAAAACAGGGCAGTGCAGTATTTCGCTGACTGATAATGAGACTATACAGCCATATCGGGTGCAGGTGCAGGCGATATGGCTTTTCTTTAAGGAGATGTTCTTATGGCAGCTGACTTGCATGAAAGTGTATGCAAATCCAAAAAATGGGCTTGTAAGACTTATCCCCATATCACCGAAGAAAACGACAACGGCGAAGCCGATCAGTACAGCAAAATGATGGCATTGCAGGTGATGTATGAAACAGGTTCGGCGGTGCTTGAGAATTATCTGCAAAAGGCAGAAAGCACTGACTACCCTTACCTTAAAAGAACTGCCGCCGAGATACGAAGCAAGCTATAACAGACATGACCCGACAGCACTGCTATCGGGTCATCGGCATTTTATCAGAGATAGCCACGCATATCGACCGCAAGCTGTTCTTCTATGGAGATGAGCTTTTTGGTAATATCCTTTGAATATTCATCGGCGGCGGCATATTGGTTAAGGTACTTCGACAGTGACTTGATGCCCATGTTGCAGCCGTCGGTTATAAGGTCGGCAGCGGCATGGTCTGTCTCATCGGTGACAAGCTTAAAGTTCGACTTCAGCTTGCCCATGACCTCAGCCATCATGGGCGGGTCTTTGCCGTCATCACCGAACCTGTCAAGATGACCTGCTATCTCACGGCTCATTTCAAGATGCTGACTGCGGCTGTGTTCAAGTATCTTTTTCAGCGGTTCGCTCAGCCTGAATGCCATAGTGTCATCAATGGAGGATACCCCCATCTTAACGCCTGCATCGCATTCACGCAGCAGACGTATGGTGTCTTTTTCGATCATACTATCAGTCCTTTCGGGTGTTATATCAAACAACATAAATTTTCATACTTATCCCGACCACACCGCCAAGAATCGCAGGCAGTGCAGTCGGTCTAAGTGAAAATTTATATGTCGTTTGCTATAATATCAAACAACATAAATTTTCATACTTATCCCGCTGATATACCATAACAAACAGTGTTATACCGCAGCTTGAAATAATTGGCGGTCATCTTTTCCCCGCCGAAGGTGGGGAAAGATGACATCGGCTCAGTGTTTCCTCATTATATAGGCATCAGGGGTGGTGTGTCAAAGTGATAACCGCATTTTTCTTCAACACCGCCAAAGATCACAGGCAATGCAGTCGGTCTGAGTGAAAATTTATATGTCGTTTGCTATAATATCAAACAACATAAATTTTCTTACTTATCCCGCTGATATACCATAACAAACGGTGTTATACCGCAGCTTGAAATAATTGGCGGTCATCTTTCCCCCGCCGAAGGCTGGGAAATATGACATCGGCTCAGTGTTTCCTCATTATATAGGCATTATGGGTGGTGTGTCAAAGTGATAACCGCATTTTTCTTCAACACCGCCAAGAATCGCAGGCTGTGCAGTC
>CAMNMO010000068.1 GCA_946544695.1 uncultured Ruminococcus sp.
GGACGATTTCTACAATGGCGGCATCAAGGGCTTTGCCATGTTTGCTTTATATTGGATAATGGCGAAAACGAAGCTTGGAACTATTTGTGTGGCAGACCATAGCAGAAATGCTGTCGCTGAAATGAAATATCTTGACGGTGAATTCGAGAAATTCCGCTCGGCACACAAAGGGGCGCCCATGCCTGCATGGGATGAGCTGAGAAAATATCTGCCAAAGCAGTAAAGAAGATCTCATCGGTTTCGTACAGCGAATATTCGGTCATATCCTCAGCTTTATCATGTCAGGCAGAATGAAAAAGCTTTCGGCATACAAGCTGATATGTTGACAGTGACCATAAAAGAACAGCAGCGTTCGTTGTAAACGCTGCTGTTTTTGCGTATCATGCTTTTTCGTATTCGGGCTGCCATGCTGCATAGCTTGCCAGCTGTTTTTCCGTACCGTTGTAATAACGCACGTTCTTGTTGAGTTTTGCTATCTCTGACATCTCATCATCTGTCAGCCTGAAATCAAGGATATCAAGATTATCTCTGATGTGGTCGATGTTCTTGCTGCCGGGTATCACAGCAAAGCCCATCTGTGTGTGCCAGCGGAGTATGACCTGTGCGCTGCTTTTACCGTATTTTTCGCCCAGCTTTTTGAAAATGGGTTCTTCTATCAGCGACCTGTCACCGTGACCGAGAGGGTACCATGACATCAGCCTGATGCCGTACTTGTCAAGCGTTTTTCGCAGTTCTTCCTGCGTGAAATAGGGGTGTGCTTCGACCTGTATGAACTGGGGTATCACTTCCCACTTGTTCTCAAGTTCAGCAATGTATTTTCCCTCGAAGTTAGATATGCCTATGGACTTTGCCTTGCCCTCTCTGTAAGCCTTTTCCAGAAGCCTGTAACCTGCAAGCCAGTTTCCCGAAGGCTGATGTATGTACAGCAGGTCAACATAGTCAACGCCAAGTCGTTCAAGTGTTTCTTCCACTGCGTTCTCGTTTTCGTACTCGCTTGGCCATATCTTGGTGGACAGGAATATCTTGTCTCTTGCAATGCCGCTTGCTTTTATTCCACGTCCGACAGCCCTTTCGTTGACGTATGCTGCCGCAGTGTCTATGCACTCATAGCCCATTTTCAGCGCTTCTCTTACGCTTGTTTCCGCATCTGCGGGCGATATCATGAATGTACCTATGCCGATAACGGGGCATTCCTTGCCGTTGTTCATCTTTAAATATTCCATGTTCAGTCCTCCTCTGAAATAGTCCTTCGCCGTTCATGACTTTTGCATAACGGACGGTGTTTTTGTTTACAAGCATATTATAGCACATTTCTTAGGTGTTGTACAATGCCGATTTATAATAGCACTATAATTCTGAGTTATGGCAAAACAGCATCACCATAAACCGTCCAAGCCCCCGGGTTTTAGGGACTGAATGACCCGCATGCAGCGGCTGCTGTGTATGTGATAATTACATTTCACCTATCCTATATCCGTTATCGGTATCAAGGATAATTATGGCATGAACGGGCTTTGCTGTAAACAAAAACGCCGCAGTCCCCCTGACAGTATCAGTAAGTCTGCGGCGAATGCCTGTGTGTTTAATAGCCCTGTTCTTTCAGCCAGTTTTCGATATCTTCCTGCGAACCCGCAACATTGCCGCCGCTTACCGAGTAGCCGTCCTTGACCTCTGCGTCAGGTTCAAGTTCAGCTATCCTTGATACCGAGTCTGCCAGACCGCTGCCCTCGTGTGTAGTAACGGGAATGATCGTTTTGCCCGAAAGATCATACTCATCTAAAAAGCTGTATATGGGCTGCGGCATGGTGTACCACCATATCGGGTAAACCAGAAATACTGTGTCGTAGCCGCTTGTGTCCACCACAGTTGACAGTTCGGGAAGTTCGCCCGCATTCTGTTCGGCTTTTGCATCGTCGGCAAGGTCGTTATATTCCAGCGGATAGTCCTTAACTGTCTGTATGGAAAACAGATCGCCGCCTGTGTAGGCTGCTACGACGTTCGCCATAGCTTCGGCGTTGCCCATGTCCTCGCCCCAGAAGTTTACCTTTGATGCAGAGGTCATAGCATCGTTGACACCGTTTTCGGCAGGCGTGAAGTATGCCACAAGTATGCCGCCCTCAGCCGTGCTTTCCTCCGTTTCAGACTGTTCTGCCTGTTCTGTTTCGGACGGTTCTGCATTATCTTCGGCAGCGGCAGTTGTCTCGGTCTCAGCGGAAGTTCCTGCTTCGGTCTTGGTGCTGCCAACTTCTTTAGCAGTCTGTGCGGGCTTTGTGCCGCTGTCTGCGGTGCTTCCGCATGCAGTAAGCAGAACTGCTGCAATTGCTGTAAAAGCTATAAGTTTTTTCATTTTTATTTCCTCCTAAGTCGTGAAGCGATCGGCAGGTAAGCAGTTTTATTTTGCCTTGTTCTGCTTTTTCAGTACCTCACATGCATAATGACCCGCTATCGCAAACATTATCATTATAGCAATGTAGTCCGCAAAGAATACGATCTTGTTTTCCGAATGATCGAAAAATGCAAACATCACCTGCATGAACATGTAGGCAGCCACCCTGCGCCTGATGAATGCATATATCCCGTAAAGGCAGATGAGTGCCGCTGCTGCCCGCAGTACGGCAGTTCTCGCCGCAGATCTTTCTTTCAGCCCGAACATCTTTTTCGTGCCGTTCATCATCAGCTTTGCGTGGTTCCCGAGATGCAGACTCATCAGCACGAATCCCCAGTAAGCAGTGGTCATGTGTACTGTTCTTGCAAGGCTTGCGCCGTTTGAAATGCTCAGAAACGGTACTGCATGTTTCGACATAAGTATGCCGCTTATGGGCAGTGCGAGCATTATCACGCACAGCAATATATTTATAATTGTGATGTAGGTGCGGTATGGTGAATAGCTGCCCCTGAACAAGCCTGCAAGCCATTTGCGGTTGAGTATGTGGTGAATGATGAATACCACGAACATGGCGATACCCAGCCATTCGTGAACATTCTCACCGATCAGCGAATATGACATCAGCAGCGGCAGAAGCGCCACCATCACGCAGTCGATAACTATCTTTGCTCGTTTCATATATCAGTATCCCAGCCCTTTGAGCCAGCTGTTCACCATCTCTTTGCAGTCACCGATATCGCCCTGTTCAATGCTGATACCGTCAGTGATGACCTGAGCGTCAGGTTCAAGCTGACTTATCTTGTAAAATGTTCCCGACTCACCGCCGCCGTTTGCAGAGTTGAAGGGTATGATCTTCTTGCCCGAAAGGTCGTACTCATCAAAAAAGGTGTACATGCCCTGCGGAAGATCACTCCATCAGGTGGGGTAGCCTATGAATACGGTGTTATACTTGTCGAGGTCCTTGATATGCGTTTCAAGTTCCGGGCGGATATCATCGTTCTGTTCCTTTTTGGCAACGTCCACGACTGTGCCGTAGTTAGCATCGTATTTGTCGGTCTGTATAACGGAGAACAGCTCGCCGCCCGTTTCAGAAGCGATGTTGTCTGCGATGACACGCACATTTCCGTAAGCCACATTATCAACGGCAGTGACGCTTGCTGACGATATGGCATCGACCTTGCTGTTCTCGCCCAGTGTGAAATACACCACCAGTATGTCAGTGTCAGTCTCGCCTGTCTGCACAGGTATGGGTGCTGAACTGTCAGCAGAGATATGTGCGATCATGCTGCGGTAATTAAGGTATATAAACACACCTGCCGCCAGCACCGCAATTACTATCGACCATACTATTATGCGCTTTTTAACGTTTATCTTCTTTGCTTTTTCTGCCATGATATCACCTCACGCTTATAAACGAATGTTGTTATTCCGCTGACACACCACACCAACAGCCTTTTGACGGGTCCTGATAAATGGGCGGTATTCTTTCCACGCCGCAAGCGGGTGAGGAGAATATCTCAATCGGAGTTCCTTATTATATCGTTGTTTTATGCGGTATGCTAAAGATATGAACATATAAACGAATGCCTTTTCTTTAACTAGATTATACCATGTCTGTCCGAAAAAGTACAATACCAATTTTTAATACTGCTATAACTGTTGGTTATATCCAACTTATATGCCATGCCGAATAATAATTGTCTGATCCCTGCGCATGGCTCGGTCAAGTGTACAAAAAATATCCCCGATGTTCCACTTCTTATCGGGGATATCTATATGAGTGTGGAAGATCAACTGCTTATTTTGTAAGGTCTGTGCGCCTTACAGCATCTTACGGCTTTCGCCGCGAATGTTGGCGAAACGGAAAGTTTCGGTAAGGGTGGTTTATCCGAGCTGTCCCATCAGCTCGTCTATCATTTCACGTACAGCCAGTCCGTCGGAAAAAGCTGTCGCTCCTCCTGCTGCCGTGCCAAGTTTCAGGGCGTATTCGTAGCAGCCCTGCTGTATGCCTGCCACAAATCCCGCAACCATCGAGTCGCCTGCGCCAACAGAGTTTTTCACCTTGCCGCTGCATACGCCGCACCTGTGTGTCACGCCGTCCTCGTCTATCAGCATCGCACCGTCGCCCGCCATTGATATCAGCACGTTTACAGCGCCCATCTCCTGCAATTTTCTGGCGTAATGCTCTATCTCCTCATCTGTGGTGAGCTTTGTCCCGAACATCTCGCCCAGTTCGTGGTTGTTTGGTTTAATCAGGAAAGGCTTGTATTTCAGCACGTTCAGCAGAAGATCCTTTGTGGCATCTACCACAGCACGGATATTCCTGCCCTGCAGCCGTTCAAGTATGCGTTCATAAATATCCGCAGGCAGACTTTTAGGTATGCTGCCCGCCAGCACCAGCGTGTCGCCGCCTTTAAGTTCGTCCAGCTTTTCAAAAAGCTTTTCAAGTGACTCGCTGTCGATGTGGGGACCCTGACCGTTAAGTTCGGTTTCCTCGTCTGACTTTATCTTAACATTTATTCGTGAATTTCCGTTTTTCAGCCTGACGAAGTCACTGTTTATGCCCATAGCCCTGATACCGTTTTCTATCGCTTCACCCGTGAAGCCTGCGGTGAATCCCAGCGCTTTGGAATCTATGCCAAGTTCTTTAAGCACTATCGAAACGTTTATGCCCTTTCCGCCGAAGTACATCTCCTCCGACTCCGAGCGGTTGACTTCACCAAGCTTCATTTCTTCGGTGTGCACCACATAATCTATGGCGGGGTTGAATGTTACAGTGTATATCAACTACATTACCTCCTTGATATTTGCAGCAGTCAGATACTTCTTGTCATCAAGCTTGTCGGTTATTATCTTTACCTGATTGAGCTTTGCGAAGGTAACTGACGTTATCTGACCGAATTTGGAATGATCTGCAAGAACATAGCAGCTTCTGCTGTTCTTCATGACAGCCGCCTTGACGCTTGCTTCGTTGCGGTCAGTGGTAGTTACCCCCGCAGAAAGCGAAATGCCGTTTGCGCCGATGAAGCATTTGGTGAAATTGTAGCTTTGCAGTGAATTTACGCATTCCGCACCGACTATCGCTTCGGTCGAAAGCTTTATCTCTCCCGCAGGCAGGAACACCTTGAACCCCCGCTGTGCCAGCTTTTTGGCATGGACGAAAGCGTTTGTGACAAAGGTGACGTTTTTCTCGGGGAGATGATCTATCATCTTCTCTGTGGTAGTACCCGCATCTACGAACACGAGATCGCCGTCGTCTATCAGTGATGCTGCAAACCTTGCTATTGCAGATTTTTCGTCATTGAACAGCCTTGATTTTTCATCTGCGTTCTGTTCGGCGTTGCTGAAATTGTCGTTTATCGACATTGCACCGCCGTGTACTTTTACCAGCAGACCCCTTTCTGCCAGACTGTTCAGGTCTCTCCTGACTGTCGATCCCGAAGCCCCGAGAAGCCCGCACAGGTCGCTTAGCGTCACGCTTTTCCTTGCGTTTACTTCATTGAGTATGATCTGCTGCCGTTCTTCGGTAAGCAAATTTATCCTCCTCCTTTTTGCACATTTCCGTGAGCGGTGTGGATTTGCATGCGTGAATGAATATGATCGTTCCTGATTGAACATGACTACATTTTAGCACCGATGTTCAAAAATGTCAAGCGCTTTCAATCAAGCTCTTTCAAATAAGATCATCTTTGTCTGAACTCACGACCTGACAGCGACTGTTTTATACATTTCAGACAATGCAGCTTTCAAAAGCCGTCAGATGTTGACCTGTGAATAGTACAAGCAATTGTACACATATAATGTATCATCATTGAGAAAGGTGATGATTCCATGTTACCGCAGATATTCGGTCTGCTGCAAAAGCTTTGTCAGACAGGGCTATTTTTTGGACTGCACTTCGACGGCAGGACTGTTTTCCCGAGACCTCTCACCGCCGCAGAGGAACGTGAATGCTTTGAAAAAATGTCGCAGGGCGACAGATCTGCCCGTGACAGACTTATACGCCATAACCTGCGGCTTGTGGCACATATCATAAAAAAGTACTACGCCGCTTCCTCCGACCAGGACGACCTCATATCCATTGGCACCATAGGACTTATCAAAGCTGTGCAGACCTTCGACCACAGCAAGGGCACAAGGTTTGCCACCTATGGCAGCCGATGTGTTGAAAACGAGATACTCATGCATTTTCGTTCACTGAAAAAATCCGCATCTGATGTATCTATCGAAGAACCGTCACAGTCTGACAAGGACGGCAACAGTCTGTGCCTGATGGACCTGCTGACCGACGGGGAAGATGTGGCAGACAGGATAGAACTGCTGGTGCGTGCCGAGCAAATGTACGCAATTCTGGACAGCTGCCTTGACGAACGTGAGCGTGAAGTGGTGGTGATGCGCTACGGACTGTACGGCGGTCACGCCCTGACACAGCGTGAAGCAGCAAATAAGCTGGGTATCTCACGTTCCTATGTATCAAGGATAGAAAAGCGTGCCCTTGAAAAGCTGCGTGAAAAGCTTTCGTAAATTAAGACCGATAATTATCAAAGCATCACTGTGCTGTGCATCGTGGTGCTTTGTTCTTTTGTATCTGCTAAAAAGCAGTGCTGCGCCGATGATTGAAATCAAGCGCTGTTTATGTTATAATATTTTTGAAAATTTTTTACTCCGACCGTTACTTTTGCGAAACGTTTCTCGTCTGTATAAGTGATGGGACAACAAGGAGGTACGATATGGAAGATGTAAATATCATAGAACTATACTTTAAAAGAGACACAACTGCAATAAAGGAGAGCCGAAAAAAATACGGCAGCTATTGCAGCTGTATCGCAAATAATATCCTGCATTCGTTTGAGGATACGGAAGAATGCGTAAATGATACATGGTTCCGTGCGTGGAACAATATGCCCCCTGAAAAGCCGAACAGACTGGCTTTGTTTTTCGGCAGGATAACACGGAACCTGGCAATAGACAGATTCCGCAGGAACAAGTCACAGAAGAACGGCGGGGGACTGACGGGAATATGTATATACGAACTGGATGAATGTATCGGTGATGGCAGTCCCGTTGAGGACAGGCTTGCTTTAAAGGAACTTATAAACAGTTTCCTGTCTGAGATCAATGAAAATAACAGGGAGATCTTTCTTCTGCGTTACTGGTACATGATGCCGATCGCTGAGATTGCCGAATGCTGTGATATGACAGAAGGTGCTGTAAAGATGGTATTGCAGCGTGTGCGGGCAAAACTCAGAGATCACTTGGATAAGGAAGGTGTTGGTGTATGAAAAACAGCGAGATACTATTTGATGTTATCGGTGAAGTAGATGAAAGTCTTTTGCCCGACTTTTATGCTATAAAGAAAAAAAGAGACCGTTACAGGTTCAGATTACTGGGCGCTGCGGTCGCCGCAGCGGTGCTGACCGTTGCTGTGTCACTGCCGCAGCTTATGGAAGGCGGCGTCAAGCCTGCTAAGCCCGAGTCCTCTGAAACGCAGAAGGTCAAGCTGCATACAGCCGTCATATCCGATGAGGACAGAGAAGCATTTACTCTGGCAGCAGCGGTATATCCGAAAATGCCACGATACGCCACAGGAAATGACAAAGCAGACAGGCAGGAATGGGAAAAAGTGTTGGAAATACTGAGAGATCAGCCCGAGGGCTATGATGACGGCGTTGATTACTTCTTTTTCAACAGTGCACCTGTACTGCTGGAAGATGCAGGCAGTGGAAATGCGGTATATTCGCCGCTTGGTCTGTACATGGCGCTGAGTATGTCTGCCGAGATGACTGACGGTGACAGCAGGCAGCAGATACTTGATGTGCTGGGTCAGAAGGATATTGATACCCTGCGCTCAAACGCAAAGTCTGTATGGAACGCAAATTATATGGACGACGGCGTGTCAGAATGCCTGCTTGCAAATTCGATCTGGCTCAACGACAATGCTGAATATCATCAGGACACTGTTGACAGTGTGGCAGAAAACTACTATGCATCTGTTTACAGCGGCGACCCCATGTCAGATGAATATAACATTATGCTGCATGACTGGATATCGGAGCAGACTGACGGATTGCTCGATGAATATATAGATGATATAAATATGGATCACGATATGCTGGCGACACTTGCTTCCACCGTGAATTACTGCGGTGAATGGGAAAGCACTTTTAAGCCTGAGGATATCCATACAGATGTGTTCCATTCACCTGACGGTGATGTGCAATGTGATTTTATGCACGATGTTAAGAAGGTGGTCTATTATAATGGGCTCAGCTTTACTGCGGTAGAATTGCCGATGAAAAACAACGGCCATATCAAGCTGATACGTCCGAGTATCGGCACTTCACCAGAAATGCTGCTGAATGAAGATGGTGTAAGGCAGTTTATGCTTGATGACGGAGGTTATTTATACAAAAGAGAGACCGATGTATTTCTTGACATACCGAAATTTGATATATCTTCAAGTCTCGATCTGCGTGACAGTCTGCCAAAACTGGGCATCAGTGATATTTTCGATCATGAACGCTCTAATTTTACGCCGCTTACTGATAAAGATAATATATATATCAGTAAGGCAGAGCAGGATACAAGAGTCATCATTGATGAGATGGGCTGCAAAGCTGCATCGGCGACAATGATGACTGCATGTGTGAATGGTTATCCGTACAGCACGACGGATTTCAGTCTGGATAAACCGTTTATCTTTGAGATAGAGAGCGAAACAGGTCTGCCGCTGTTTGCGGGCATCGTGAATGTACCTTACTGACGAAATGCAGCATATATAAAGCTCCATTTGCTTTGCAAAACGAAAACGGATAGCCGTCCGAAACATGACGGTTATCCGTTTTTTATGCGTATTCGTGTATAATGACAAGGGGAGTACAGCCTGTATTATCAGATATCTATGTTTCTCTTTTCCTTTTTCAGTATCCGCTGAACGGCGAATTTCCCCGATATTGCAGCTATCGGCAGACCTCCTGGGCTCATTATCCACTGACCTGCCATGTAGAAATTCTTCAGCCCTTTAAGCACGCCTTTGACCTTCAGCTGCTTTGAATCGGGCGTAGTCACAAATGCCATATATGCCCCGTGATAAGCGTTGCAGTATCTCTCGTAGGTCAGCGGTGTCCAGCAGTCGAGAAGTTCCATCTTTCCGTCAAGTTCGGGAAATTCCCTGACGATGCGGGCGGTAACTTCATTTATAAGCTCCTGCTTTTTAGCTTTGTATTCCTCTTTCGACAAGCTTTTCCAGTAAAGATAATCCTCATCGCTCTGGGGGATATTAGTCTGCAATACCGCCTTGCCCTCAGGTGCGAAGGTCTTGTCGTAACCGTAGTTCTTTATGTAGATGCGCTCGAACTTCCTGCTGCCTATACTTATCGGTTCACAGCCGAAGAATATGGTGTCCTCACCGCTGAAATCGTCATCTATCCTGAAAGCCATCTGGAATCCGCTGGTGGTGGGGTATTTTTTGCTCTCGCTGTAAGCGGCGTCAAATTCCTTCGGCATGTAAGACCTGTCAAGCAGTCTGCCAAACAGGAAGCTTGGGTCTACCGCCGAAATAACTTCGTCTGCCATGACCTTTTCGCCGTTTTCCAGTTCTATCCCCTTAGCTGTGCCGTTCTCGACTATTATCCTCTTTACGGGCGTATCGGTGTGCAGCACGCCGCCCATCGACCTGAATCTTTCGATTATCCTGTTGGTCATCGCCAGTGAACCGCCAATTGGTATGTTGCCGTTGCCGCTTGTCATGGTGGCATAAGATACCAAGAACGAGTAAGCTGTGTACTCAGCGGGCAGGTAGTCGGTCATCAGCTTTTTCAGCAGGGGAGAATGGAATCTTTCAGCCAGCCCACTGAGGTCGCACTTGCCGTACTCTTTCATTACCTTAGGCATGTTAGCCATGCTTTTGCCCATTCTGATGTAGTCGCCCACTTTCATCATGTCCATCGGTTTTTCACCCGGGATAGTGCAGCTTTCAGCGTACCTTACATGCTCGATGAATTTCTGTATCTCATCTTTGTCCTCGGGGGAAATTTCGATAAGTTCACGTTCGGTGCGGTCAAGGTCGTTCCAGAGTGTGGCTTCCTGACCGTTCAGTCTGCTTGAATAGAACTTCTTTGTATCGGCGTAGGGCGTATCCTTATCCAGTGCGCCCATAGTGTTCCACACATTCCATACAGATGTACTGCTGTCAGTGCCTGTCAGCCAGTGTATGCAGTTGTCGATGTGGCAGCCTTTTCTGTTCCAGCCCATGCATTCGCCGCCCGCAACATGGTTTTTCTCGTATATCACAGCATCGTACCCCGCTTTGAGTGCATATATGCCTGCTGAAAGTCCGCCAATGCCGCCGCCGATAACAACTATCTTCTTTTTCATTTTGTTTCTTCCTTTCTTCTGTCCGACTCATTTTATATTATGGTTATACCGCTGACACACCACACTAAACAGCCTTTCAGCGGGCATTATATTAAACGACATAGATTTTCTGACTTATCCCGACCACACCGCCAAATATCGCAGGCAGTGCGGTCGGTATAAGTGAAAATCTATATGTCGTTTACTATAACAATAGTTGGCGGTTTTCTCTCCCCCGCCGTAAGGCAAATGCGTGAACGCATGG